>JAGOVY010000051.1 GCA_018060515.1 Anaerolineaceae bacterium
GGTTAACAGCCCGTTCAGCATCTGCGCCTTTGCGATCCATTTTATTGATAACAACAATCGCCTTATGTCCTAACTCAAGTGCTTTCTTTAAGACAAAACGAGTCTGAGGCATGGGCCCTTCTGCAGCATCAACCAGTAAGAGTACCCCATCCACCATATTCATCACCCGTTCGACTTCACCGCCAAAATCAGCGTGCCCAGGAGTATCTACGATGTTGATCTTAATTGGTTCTCCAGAGGATGGATCAGGAATGACAATTGCCGTGTTTTTCGCAAGAATGGTAATTCCCCGTTCACGTTCCAGGTCATTTGAATCCATAACCCGTTCCATTACTTGTTGATTTTCACGGAATACCCGTGATTGTTTTAACAACCCATCTACAAGCGTAGTTTTACCATGGTCAACATGCGCAATTATGGCGATATTTCGTATGTTTTCTCGAATTTGATTCACAAATACACCAGTCTCTATCCAAATTTTAACAGGGTAGAATATTATCAGACCGTACCCGAATTGAGAAGGGAGAAATTTCAGAAAATTGTTATAAAATTGCATTATGAGATTAATAAATTCTGATTCATCCACCAATCCACGCATCGGGCTGGTGTTAGGCGGTGGCGGCGCGAGAGGGTTAGCTCGCATTGGAGTAATAAAGGTACTTGAGGAGAATCAAATCCCCATATCGTACCTTGCTGGATGCAGCATGGGTGGTTTAATAGGCGCCCTCTATTCAGTTGGCTATAAATCAAGTGAAATTGAAAAGCTTGCGATGAAGTTTTCGAATAATCGGGAAATGATAAAGGTGATTGACCGTACCCCGACCCGCAAAGGGATTATTTCTGGAATAAGACTACGGAAATATTTTGAGAACTATGTCCCTGAGGATCTGCTCGCTTCAGACACATCCATTCCGTTGATATTAAATGCCGTGGATATCGTTACAGGAAAAGAAATTGAATTAACAGATGGGCGATTGATAGACAATATCATGGCGACCACTTCTGTACCTGGGTTCTTCCCGCCCGTTGAAATAGGACCCTATCGATTGGTGGATGGAGGTATGCTGGATGATGTACCAGTAAAATATCTTACAACCAAACCGCTCGATCTGATAATTGCTGTTGATGTTCATCAGAGTATAGATACATTTGATCTCTCAAACCAAGCTTCTCGTGAACACATTCCTCTCCCCATCCCTCAGTTTATGCAAAACCTCTATCGGGTGGAGATGATCGTAACGACCACATTGATTAAGAAAAATCTGGAGGAATATCCTCCGGATCTCCTAATACAGCCCGAATTGCCAAGCGATGTATCCTTATTCTTTGGCTTTAATAAAGCTGCTGAAATTATTGAAGCGGGTTATCAAGCAATGGCAGATAAGATGCCTGATTTAAAAACTTTGCTGTTTCAGTGATTATTTATTCATGCCGTATTTCAAGAATATCAAATAAACGCCGATTACGATTAAACCGACAGACCCGGTGTTCCCAATAAAACCGAGAGCATTCTCCGGACTGCCGCCAATGTATAAACCTGATCCGACCATAATTAGTATTCCGCCTGGAATTAATGGCCACCAGATGAAACGTTTGTCAATAATCTTTGAAATTACCGTGATCAATATCCAACCCAATGCAAACCAAGCGAGCATAATACCCGTTTTTTGAAGTCCACCGGGGGTTTCGGGGTTACTCCAGCCATAATACAAACCAGACCCAATGGTGATACAAAGCGTGCCTGGGATGATAAAACCGATTTTTCTTTCTACAACTCCCCACAGCAAGAAAACGATTCCTACCGCCAGCAGGCTGAAAAACACATAATCCAGTAATGTGTGCCGACTATAAATAAACTGGTAGGATAATGCCAATGCAACAAATGCAACAATTAATGCCCACCACCCGCGCATTTTTTTACAGAGTCGTAGAACGATAAAGATAGTTGTCCAGGTGAGGCCTTGGATGAGAAATGCTATGCCTATTCGAAACGCATACTCCCAACCGGGTATCGGGACCATCAAGACAAACAATCCCATCCAAAGCCCAGTAAGTATTAATCCGGCAACGCTTAGCCATATTCTTCTCTTCACAAACCCGTATACAACCAAAATAATACTGATGACTGCTGGTATGCTGATGGTAAACCAGATAGATTGATATCTTTGGTCAAGTATAAAAAACAAACCGCTAATAATTAGAATTATGCCAACGATAGGCGCATATTGAACAAGCCTGCCATGAACCGGTTTTGGATTATCGCTTTTCATACAAAAATTCCTTGACTAAAAACTAATTAATCCCAATTCTTTTGCCTTCAACACTGCCTGCATCCGATCACGAACATCGAGCTTGTTAAGTATGTTCGAAAGATGGTTTTTTACAGTGCCTTCGGAAATAAAGAGCATTTCACCAATCTCTCGATTGCTCGCTCCTGTGGCTACGATTCGAAGAATTTCAATTTCTCTGCGAGAAAGCGGTTCAGGAAGTAATTCATTTTCAGATTTCCTAAATGGTTTAGAAATCTTAGAAAATTCAGAGACAACCTTTGCGGTAATGGATGGTAATAAAAAGTATTCTCCGGCATAAGCCGCACGTATGGCTTCCACAAGTTTCTCGGAAGAAACATCCTTAAGCAAATATCCTACAGCACCTGCTCGTAAACCTTCAAATATGTTTTCATCATCATCAAAAGTCGTGAGTACGATCACCTTCACATCATTTCGCAATTGCAGCAATCTCCGAGTCGCCTCGACTCCCCCCAAAATCGGCATGGAGAGGTCCATCAATACAATATCAGGAGAATGGGTCACTGCAAACCGAATTGCTTCTTCTCCATTTGCAGCTTCTCCGATAACTTCGAAATCGTCATACACACTTAGAAGGTTACGCAATGCTTCGCGAAACAATGATTGGTCATCACAGATTAGAATTTTTATATTTTTCATGATATAGGTATCGAAATTCGAACTTCGAACCCTTCGCCGGAATGATTAATTATATTTACCTCGCCATTCAACAACCTGGCTCGTTCTTGTATCCCTAATAAACCAAAACCACTGTGAACTTCTTCAGCCCCTTGCCCATCGTCCCGTACTTCCAGAACTACTACCCCAGGTTGTGAATAATCCAGTTTTAACTCGACCCTTCCGGCATTGGAATACTTTTGTGCATTATTAAGGGTCTCTTGCGCAGTTCGATAAAGTGTCAGGTTAGCTTGCGGTGATAAGATTACCGGCTGTCCTTCAATGTGCAATGAAATTACCATATCAGGATTCCATGAATCTTCCACAAGCTGTCTAATACGGCCTGGTAGATCATCCAGGCTGATGGCATCCTTACGTAAAGCAAAGACAGAATCACGCACATCTACGAGCGCCTGTGAAGTCATTTCTTTTGCCTTTTTAAGCATGGCGCCGGCTTTTTCAGGGTTGTTGCTGATTAATGCATCTGCTGCGTTTATTTGCATGCTGATGGTTGTCAGATAATGTCCCAAACCATCATGAATTTCTCTGGCGAAGCGATTTCTCTCTTGTGTGATGGCAAAGTCATGTACCTGTTCAGCGTACTCACTCAGATGGCGGTTCGCCTCTGATAATTCCTGAGCAAGTGTTTCCAACTTTTTGCGGGCTTTGTTCTCGTTTACTGCCATCTGTGTGAATATCAACACCACGATTAACCCAATAAAAAATATTGGAAGCGCCTTGGTGATTAATTGAAAATCGTGTGAATATGACCAAATGACCGTAATATATGAAACCAAAACACCGATTGTAACAATTATCGACCAATTTTGATCAAGCGCAATAACTGCGTGCGCCACAAGCGGAAGCATAATCAGGGCTGAAAAACCAGCTCCCTTACCAAAATAAATGATTAATCCGCTTATGATGAGTTGACTGAAGAAATATAAAACCTTTATCGCCCCAGATTTGGTTGTTCTGACGTAAGAAAACCCATAGATACCATTAGTGATATAGGCAATACCCAATACAATAATAACCAAAATCATCACAAGAGAATTTACAGGTGAAGTTCTGAATGCTGAAAAGAAAGCAATAAAAACGACCAGGGCAAACGCCAGATCAGTTCCGGTATTTAGATTAAAGCTTGTGGGTACATTTTTACGTTCCACTTTTTGGATTTCCTCAGCGTCTGTAAATCGTTCTTGATTGATTATAGCATTTCGAAGTTTCAATTTCTTTTATTTCTATCAAAAGTCATATGCCTACACTGATTTCATCCTGCCAGGGAAAATAAACTATATCTTTTTACACATATCAAATCTCCTTTGGTTAATTTATGATTTTAATCATCATTGGAGGAACCATGAAAATATTAATGGTGTACCCGGAGTTTCCCGATACATTCTGGAGTTTTCGACACGCATTAAAATTTATAAATCGGAAAATTAATAATCCGCCGTTAGGATTGATGACAATCTCAAGGCTGATTCCCTCTTCTTGGGAAAAAAGGTTGATTGACACCAACATTGACAAACTTACAGACGAAGCCATTCTCTGGGCTGACATGGTTTTCATCAGCGCCATGGATGTGCAACGCAAATCAGTAAAAAAGATCGTCAACCATGTTAAGAAATTTAATAAAAAAATAGTCGCTGGCGGTCCCCTATTCACTGGTGAATATCATGATTTTCCCCAAATAGACACTTTTGTATTGAACGAAGGTGAGATTACCTTTGTTGATTTTCTAAACGATTTCCAATCTGGCCGTGATCTTAAAAAAGTTTACGAAACAAGCGAATATGCAGATATCAAATCCAGTCCGCTACCCGATATATCACTCATAGATATCCATAAGTATGAATGTATGACGATACAGTATTCCCGGGGCTGCCCATTTCATTGTGAATTTTGCAATGTTACCGCGTTATTAGGTCATGTTCCTCGAATTAAAACCGTTAGCCAAATCATTGCTGAACTTGACCAGCTTTATAAAGCGGGTTGGCGTCATAATGTTTTCTTTGTTGACGATAACTTCATAGGCAACAAGAAGCACCTCAAAGAAGAGGTTCTTCCAGCCTTGATTAATTGGCGTAAAGACAAAATTGGCTTCAATTTTATTACCGAAGCATCGATTAATATGGCAGATGACCCTGAGTTGATGTCCTTAATGGCACAGGCTGGGTTTGTAGATGTATTTATTGGTATTGAAACTCCAAATGAATTAAGTTTAGCGGAATGCAATAAGAAACAAAACTCAAAGCGTGATTTGATTGAAAATGTAAATGCCATTCAAAGCTATGGAATGCAGGTTATGGCTGGGTTCATCGTAGGATTTGATAATGATTCGCCGGAAATATTTAACCAGATGATTGACTTTATTCAGGATTCTGGAATTGTTACCGCGATGGTTGGCTTGCTTCAAGCTCCTTTTGGCACCAAACTCTATGACCGGCTTGAGAAGGATGGCAGAATTATCACAGAAATGTCAGGCGATAATTCTGACGGAACAACCAACATCATAACCGTTTTAGATGCCCAAACATTACAAAACGGATATTTTTCAATAATGAAATCAATTTACTCCCCTGAGCTGCTATATCCTAGAATTAAAACCTTTTTAGCAAAATTTAATCCTCGCAAGACCACTGTGAATATTCGCTCAAACGAAATTATGGCATTTTTCAAATCAGTTTTCGTAATGGGATTTAATCCAAAAGAGAGCAGGCATTATTG
The DNA here is from genome assembly GCA_018060515.1 of Anaerolineaceae bacterium. Taxonomy (GTDB): domain Bacteria; phylum Chloroflexota; class Anaerolineae; order Anaerolineales; family Anaerolineaceae; genus UBA6107. Next base: position 5,700 of record JAGOVY010000051.1, read on the forward strand.
GAACCTGATTCTTTGGACACTCTGGCATGATTTGAAGAAATTTCCCACAGCCATTACCATGGTAATTTACGGATATCATTTCAGAACCATCACTGAAATAAATCTGCAATTGTTATCAAGTGCCTAATCTGCAGCGGAATCCGATTACGGGAAGCGCAGCGTAACAATTACGGGATCATGATCACTCACCTGCAATGAGTGGTCGAATATAGAGTTCAAATGCAAAATTACAAATCTTGTCACAATTCTTGGATTCGAAACCAGGATATGATCAAGTTGAATTGCATTTCCCTCATAGATATAAGAGTATCGTTCGCTTTCATCTATTAGTAATGCCGCATCATGAAATATATTTCCACGCAGTGTATTAAGTGTTGCTGACCATGAATCGTCATTCAAATCGCCGGCAATGATGATTGTAATTTCAGGATAAGCCGAGTGCACTTGAGCAAGGAAAGAGTAAATCAACTCAGCTTGCTCGATCCTTTTGTTCTCTTCAAGTCGTTGAATCGGTTGAACATTTCCGAATAACGGAGAATCCAACCCTCTGGAGGTTAAATGTGCTGCAAGAATCAAAAAATGGTTGCCGCCTCTTTCAAAGAGAGCAACCAGAGGCTTTCGCGTACTCGAAAACTGGCGGGCATCATTGCCAATAACCATAGGGTTTGAAGTCAAAATCGAGTTTTTTCCCTCGTCCACTAAACTAATGCCTCTGTCTGATCGATAAAGTATTACAGAACGTATATTTCCTCCCGAAATGCCGCCGTCACGATTGTTCAATGGATCTATACCAGCGACAGCATAAGCAGGTCCTCCCTGCTTCACAATCTTACCAATCAACCTTTCCATGGTTAATTGAGATGAAACTGTTCCATCATCTTCAACCCCTGAATCATCCAGCACCTCATGTAGAATAACAATATCCGGACTATCCATATGAGCGACGATGTGTTCAGCTAAATTGATGAACTTCTTCTCTTCATCAAAACGAGATAGATTTTCCACGTTGTAGGTCGCGATGCTTAGGTCATCATTTGCATTCCCAAATATTTGCGATGAAGAAGTTGTAGATGAAAATTCAGGAACACCAAATACACGTACTTTATAGTTGCCATACGAGTATTCCATGATACCCGTAACCTCATCAATCAGTTGCATTCCGATGTTTAACTTTTCTCGGTTACTTTTATTCAAATTAAGCATTATTCTTTCAGGGTTGGCATCATCTTCTGCCTGGAGCAGTGTGCCAGCTTCAGAGATAAGGTTTTCATTGAAGAGTTCAAATTGAATGATAATCACTTCATTGTGTCGGTTCCTGGCGCCAACAACAAAACCAGGCGATACCCTCACGAGCATGGATTCAAGGCTTTCATAGAAGTCAATTCCGTCTTCCTCCGGATCGAATTTTCGGAACTCATCATTGTCGATGATTTGATGAGAAACTGTTCTGCCTCCCGACCCAATTAGAACTGGCTCTGGGAGTTTATTTCCGCTTGATATCTTTTCTATTACAGGATTAACAATTTCAGTTGTTGCAAGATTTAAATTATTCGCCACATCAGGATTGAACTCATCAATTTGTCCGGATATGCGAACTTTGTCTCCTGGGACGATATCAGAGTATTCTCTTGTATAAACAAAAATCGCATCAGAAGTGCAATCCAAAGAATCCGATATTTCAGATTGCAAATAAAAACCGTTGTTAACTTTCGCGGTGACAATTCCGATCACACCTTCGACCAACTGACCCTCATAAGGCGATGTATGGGAACAACCCTGTAAATCTGCAATCGTTAATGTTCCCTGATTACTCTTTGGTTGAGTATAGTTTTGACAAGCAGTAATACCGAATAAAAATATAATACCGACGAATAATAACTTTTTCACAAGGCTCCAACCTAAATTATCGACTAATGTATAATTTTTTTGTCTAATTATAACGGAGGTTGAAATGAGAAACTTCGTCGGAGCGATCGACCAGGGTACAACAAGTACGCGATTTATTTTGTTTGACCACAAAGGAGAAATTGTAGGATATGACCAAAAAGAGCACAAACAGTTTTATCCTGCTCCTGGTCATGTCGAACATGACCCTCTCGAAATTTGGCTGAATACCATTCAGGTTATACAGAACGCTTTACGCATTTCCGGCCTATCTGAAGCAGATATTGCCTCCGTTGGCATTACAAATCAACGCGAAACAACCATACTATGGAACCGAAATACAGGAAAGCCAATTGCTAATGCAATCGTCTGGCAAGATACACGCACCAGTGAGATTTGCGAGCAATTGAAAAAAGCTGGTTATAGCGAAATAATTACTCAAAAAACAGGGCTTCCAGTTGCGACCTATTTCTCTGGTCCAAAAATCAAGATCTTGCTTGATCGTAGCCCTGACATTCGCATAATGGCTGAAAAAGGCGATGTGCTTTTTGGCAATATTGATACCTGGCTCATTTGGAACCTTACAGGCGGAGTTCGCGGAGGTAAACATCTGACGGATGTTACCAATGCCTCGCGAACAATGCTAATGAATCTGAGGACGCTTGACTGGGATGGTGAGTTGCTTGAGATGTTGAATATTCCCAAGCCGATGATGCCTAAAATTATTTCAAGCTCAGACGTTTTTGGATATTGTGCTTCCGTTCTACCAGAGGTACCAATAAGTGGAGTTCTCGGCGATCAACAAGCAGCTCTCGTTGGTCAATGCTGCTTTGCTCCTGGTGAAGCGAAGAATACGTACGGAACCGGTTGTTTTATGCTCCTCAACACAGGCACGGAGCCTGTTATAAGTCATAACGGATTGATCACCAGTGTCGCTTATCGCTTTGGTTCAGAACCTGCCGTCTATTGTCTGGAAGGTTCCATCGCCATGGCCGGTGCTCTTGTGCAGTGGCTGCGAGATAACCTGCAAATAATTGAGAAATCTTCAGACATTGAACCCCTGGCAAGGACGGTTAAGGACAATGGTGATGTATATTTTGTACCGGCATTTTCTGGGCTTTTCGCACCATATTGGCGTTCAGATGCCCGTGGTATCATCGCCGGGTTAACCAGGTTTGTCAGCAAAGGGCACATCGCCAGAGCAGCGCTTGAAGCCACAGCATTCCAAACCAAAGAGGTCCTTGATGCCATGCTGCTCGATTCAGAAATGAACCTACCATCCCTAAAAGTAGATGGCGGAATGGTGGTTAATGATTTATTAATGCAGTTTCAAGCGGACATACTCGGTGTGCCGGTGGTACGCCCTCGCATTACCGAAACCACCGCGTTAGGTGCGGCTTATGCGGCAGGTCTTTCAATTGGGTTTTGGAAAGATACCACAAGCCTTATTGAAAATTGGGTGCCTGATAAAAAATGGTTGCCACAGATGGAGCAAAGCATAACAGACCAGTATTACTCAAAATGGAAAGCAGCGGTTATCCGCACTTTAGATTGGGTTAAAACCTGACGAAATTTTCAACCTTGACTCGCATAAGCATGCGGGCTAAAATTGGGATTCGCCCATTTGGGTAGATAAAACAAGGGTGAAGGTAACTGAAGTTCTTATCAGTGAGAGGCACCCGAAGGGAAAAAAATGGAACAGCTCGTAATAAATGCAGAAAAACGTAACACTACCGGTAAAAAAGTAAATGCACTGAGGAGAGCTGGTAAGCTGCCCGGTGTCATCTACGGTCATAAAGTTGATCCTACTCCTGTGATTATGGATCAAAAAGAAACCACTCTTGTGTTGAATCAGGCGACTTCTTCAAGCATTGTGGTGATCAAACTTGACGGGAAAGATATCTCCGCCCTGATTCGCGAAAAACAAAAGGATTTTATCCGCAATTCGTATCTCCACATCGATTTTCAGGCTGTATCATTAACTGAGATTATTCGTACTGCGGTTAACATCGAGTTGATCGGCACCGCTCCTGCAGTGAAAGATTACAATGGAGTTATTGTTGAAGGCCTTACTTCAATCGAAGTTGAAGCGTTGCCTAACGACCTTCCAGAACGATTCACCATCGATATTTCATCCTTAGCTGAAATCGGAAATTCGATTCTCGTCAAAGATATCGTCGTCTCTGATAAAGTTACTGTTCTCACCCCGTTGGAAGAGCTTGTTATCCTCGTCTCCTCCCCGGCTGGCGAAGAAGTTGTTGCTGAAGGCGCTGAAAATGAGCCTGAGCTGATTAACAAGGGCAAAGAAGAAGAACAAGAGGATTAAGCTAGACTCCGAAGTCCATAAATTGCTAGCAAAAGAAAAACGAGCGGTTGAATTTCACCGCTCGTTTTTTATAGAAAACTTAACGCAATTTGCACGATTTTTGCAGTAATCCCCCATAAGTGTTCACCCTTATAGTCTTTATAGTGGATAACCGTTCTATATTCATTGGGGGTTAGATATAAATCTTGGAGATACCAGTTCTCTTCATTCTTCAACCAGTTAATAGGAATTAAGAAAGTGCTCTGAACCTCGTCATAGTTTAATCTCAATGATTGCGGCCAGTCAATTATCGAAACTACTGGAAGCACACAAAAATTGGATATTGTAGGCATCGGTTCAAGCACGCCTACCACTTGAATACTTTCTTGCGGCAAGCCAATTTCCTCCTTCGATTCTCTTTTGGCAGTTTCGATCAGGTTTTTATCGATTTCTTCTGCTGCACCGCCAGGAAAGGAAATTTCACCCTGATGCTTGGCAACTTCAAGCGCCCTTTTTGTGAACAATAGGTGCCACTCATCTTCGGTAAAAACAAAGGGGATTAGGACTGCTGCTGGTTTTAGCTTCAGATCCAGGTCATTTACATAAATGGAATTTTTGGACAAGGCAGAAGTAAGTTTTTCTTGTAGGTCTATGCTGTCAAAGTTCATAATTCTAAGAAATCCTCATTCTGATCCAATATTTCGTCATTACTGGTAATCAATCCAATCTCTTTTAGTAATTTGTCATCCATGTCCTGGGTTCCAAGTAGAATCGGACGGGCAAAAATCAGATAACCAGTATGGGCAATCATGCGGTCTGTTGGGCGAAATCTCGATGGTTCAGTCTTATAGAAACGAACAGAAACATCGCAAACCTCAATAAACGCAAATTCATTACGCCGTAATGCTACCAACACTCGCATCACTTGGTTGGCAGTTGGAACAATACAGCCGAAATGTCCGCCCGGTTTTAACGATTCTCTCACCTGTTTCAGGTAATCGTAAGGGTTCGGTAAATCGAGGAAGATGGCGTCAACGTCTTTCTCATCGAATCCTTCCACAATGTCTCGTGCCTTTAGCTCAACACTGCCGAGAAGGCCTAAACTCTTCAATGATCTTTGCGCTACAAGTTGGTGTTCGGGCTTGCGCTCATAAGAGTAGACTTTTCCAGTCTCCCCGATTGCTAAGGCTAATGCAGTAGTAAATGAGCCGCTTCCAGTACCTGCCTCAATAACTCGAGAACCAGGATGAATACCCATGTACAACAGGATATAGCCAATCTCCTTTGGATACATAATTTGTGTGGCGCGTTTAGTATTCCGCAACACATCACTGAGTGATGGTTGTAAGATGAAAAATGGACTCCCATTGTGGCTTAGAACCTGAGACCCCCAAGGTTTTCCGATTAAATCATTATGATTAAGAATTCCACGATGCGTATGAAAAACAGCATCTTCGGTTAAAGAAAGGATAAATGATTTATGACTTAAACCAACAAGTTGAATAAGGTCACCCGCTTTGGTTAATGATGGTAAATGCTTATCAGACACTTCACTCACTCATTTTCTTTTGGCTTCTTGTTTGAACATGCTCAACCAGAATCCAAGGAATAAAACTATCAATGTACTTATCGCTGCAGCTCCAAAATTAATTGGACCCAGCATAAGAAATTTAAGATTAAAGACATTGCCTGCAACATGTCCAAGCCAAAAACCGATCCAGGCAAGAACATTGAAGAAAATGAGCCATTTTAAACCGCCGCCATGCCAAAAATGGAAAGCACAGCCAATAATCGAAGCGATTACAGTTCCTAAGAAGAATGATGCCAAAGTCATGATTGTTCTCCGACAATTGCCCTGATTATTAAGCCGCTGCCTATCACCATATCGCCCTGATAAAAAACCGCATATTGGCCAGGTGTTGGATCTCGAACGATACCATCAAAGAGGATATCATACCCCGAATTAAGCGCTTTTGAAATAGTAGCCTGATAAAAAGCTGACTGATAACGTATCTTTACATCAAATCGGGCCGGAAGTTGAGGTTCCCTTCCCAAGATCCAATTAACATTTTCAACTCGAATTATCTGTTTTCCTAAACTGTCGCGAGTCCCTACAATGATTATATTCTTGTTGACGTCTTTCTCCAAAACATACAGTGGATCCGGATGACTCAGCTTTATGCCTTTTCTTTGCCCAATTGTGTAATTAACCAATCCATTGTGTTCACCGATCACCTGCCCATTAACATTTAGGATGGCGCCCTTCTCAAAAAGATCAGGCGCATACCGTTTTAAGAACTCCTCCTGACTCTGACCTTCTAAAAAACAAAGGTCTTGCGATTCTTCTGTAGTTCTAATTTTGAAATTATAACTACGCGCAATCTCTCTTGTTTCAGATTTTGTCAGATCGCCCAGTGGAAAAAGTACATTTGCTAACTGCTCTTGTGATAAGCTCGCTAACACATAGGATTGATCTTTCAACAAATCCTTCGCACGGTAAAGCTCAATCAACCCATCAGGTCTTTTTGCGATTCGTGCATAATGCCCGCTCGCCAGTTTTTCAGCACCATTTCTCTTTGCAATGTCTAAAAATAGCCCCCATTTAATCAATCGATTGCAAACAAAACACGGGTTTGGCGTTTCTCCCTTCTTGTGAGCATTGATAAAATAATCAACCACCGCGCGCCTAAACTCAGTGGTTGCATCAATTACCTGAAATGGGATATTGAGAAGCGCTGCAACTTGGCTTGCATGCTCAAGTGATTGATCCACTAGGGTTACATTATGATTATCTTTTGATGCTTGATCCCATAAGCGTAGGTGAACTCCAGTAACCTGCCAACCCTGCTTAACCAACAATGCTGCAGCAACTGAGCTATCCACCCCACCGCTCATCCCAACAAATACATGCTTAGATGCTTTACTATTCATGTTACTCATATTTTCTCAAATGTTACCATACCGTTGAACATTTTTAGCCAAATAAAGAGTTAAACGGTAAAGTAAGGCAGAAACAAAGACTGATATAATAATTTTGCATCAAATGCTTTCTTATAGGAGATCATCATGACTCAATCGATCATTTTTGGGACAGATGGCTGGCGCGGCGCAATTGCAGAAGATTATACTTTCGCCAATGTCCGTAGATGCAGCCAGGGCTTTGCAGATTACTTATTGCAGCATGGTAACCAAGGTAAATGGGTTGTCATCGGATATGATAAGCGTTTTCTTTCTGAATATTTCGCACGCGCTGCCGCTGAGGTGCTTGTCGGCAATGGATTAAAAGTTTATCTTACGGATACTGCAACGCCGACACCGGTGATTGCATTTGCCGTGGTTGATAAAAAAGCTGTCGGCGCCATCAATATAACTGCTTCGCACAACCCGCCTGTCGATAACGGCTTTAAGGTGAGAAATGAATTTGGCGGTGCAATTGATCCGCAAGGGTTGAAAGAAATTGAACAGCTAATCCCGGACTCTGAAGAAGAAGTCAAGAAAAAACCATTTTCTGAAGCTGAAACCAGCGGTATGGTGGTTATTTTCGACGCTTCTGAGAACTACATTAATCACATCTATCAGCTTATTGATCTGCAACCGATTCGTGATGCAGGTTTGACAATTATTGTTGATGCAATGTGGGGAAATGGCGCCGGGTGGTTTACCCGCCTTCTCTCTGGTGGAAAAACAAAGGTTATTGAAATTCACAACACACGTAACCCAATTTACCCTGAAATGAAACGCCCAGAGCCAATTCAACCGAATATTGATGTTGGTTTGAAAACAACTGTCGATTATCACGGTGATGTTTTGCTGATAACAGATGGCGATGCAGACCGCGCTGGCATCGGCGATGAAAATGGGGTTTTTGTCAACCAATTACAGGTTTACGCATTACTGGCGTACTACCTTCTTGAGGTGCGCGGTCAACGCGGACCGATCGTTAAAACCCTCTCCACTACCAGCATGCTCGATAAGCTCGGGAAGATTTACAACGTTCCGGTATTCGAAACAGGTGTCGGCTTCAAATATGTCGCTCCGAAAATGCTTGAAACTGACGCGATGATCGGTGGTGAGGAATCAGGCGGCTATGCATTTCGTGGTAACGTTCCAGAAAGAGATGGCATCCTGGCTGGCTTGTATTTTCTTGATTTCATGGTGCGTTTGAATAAAAAGCCTTCAGAATTGCTCGCATTGTTATTTGAGAAAGTTGGCGCGCATTATTACGACCGCGTTGATTCAGCATTTACAGGCGATCGTACAAAACGAGAAGAAATGATCATAAACGCCAATCCCCAAACAATCGGCGGTTTGAAGGTTACTGAACTTAATTCGCTGGATGGTTTCAAGTTCTCTCTTGAAGATGGTGGCTGGCTCTTAATCCGCTTTTCAGGCACTGAGCCGATTATGCGGGTGTATTGCGAAACGACGCATCAAGATAAAGTCCAGGCGATCCTTCAAGACGGGCTGAAAATTGCGGGGTTGCGCTGATCGTGGAGTTCGTTGATTCACACTGCCATCTGAATTTTCACTCATACGAGCAGGATATCCACGCTGTACTTGACCGCGCGGCTGAATCCGGCGTCAATCACATCGTCGTTCCAGGTTTAGACTTGAAAACAAGTCGAGAAGCGCTCGAATTGGCAACTCGGTTTGAACCTGTTTACGCCGCGATTGGTGTA
>JAGOVY010000052.1 GCA_018060515.1 Anaerolineaceae bacterium
AAAATTGTTTTTGCAGGTAAATCTGCCGCATTGGGGTCTCTCCTTTTTTGGTTTCGTCACCTTAAGGATGACCCCAATGTGCTTTTTTGTAAAGCCTTACTGTCTCATATCTATTTGAACTTGCTCACCACCCCTCCGGAACCCGCGTTTGCTGCATGGTTGAATTTCAATTGTGATACAATCTATCTGATATAGGGTGGATGTCACCCGCTCATAAGAGAGGTGGAGGGACCGGCCCGCAGAAACCTCGGCAACCGCGAATAATGTCTGGTGCCAACTCCGGCAGAGAGAAGTTCTGGGAGATGAGAGTGCTGGCCAAACGTATGCCTCTCACATGAGAGGTTTTTTGTATGATTATCAGGGGTACAGGAGGAATTAATGAAATATCTTGACGCCCTCAAGCAAAAAATAATCGTCTTCGATGGGGCGATGGGAACCAGCCTGCAAGTTCAAGGGTTGACGGCAGAGCATTTTGGCGGTGAGAAAACCAACGGCTGCAATGACTACCTGGTGATTTCTTACCCGCAGGCAGTAGAAAAGGTTCACCGCTCATTCCTTGAAGTTGGGGTGGATGTCATCGAAACCTGCACCTTTCGCTCAAATCGACTGACTCTTGCAGAATATGGTTTGTCTGAGAAGACGCGCTTGATTAATAAAAGCGCCGCGGAGCTCGCACGCCGGTTGGCAGATGAATATTCTCTCACAGGCCAGCCACGGTTTGTGGCAGGCTCGATTGGGCCATCCGGTAAGCTGCCCTCCATGAGCGACCCTGAATTATCCAACATCACCTTCGATGAACTCGCCGACATCTTTAAAGAACAGGCGCTTGGGTTAATCGAAGGCGGGGTAGATTTGCTCATCATTGAAACCTCTCAAGATATCCTCGAAGTAAAAGCGATCATTTTTGGCCTTCAGCAAGCTTTTTCAGAATCGGGCATCCACCTGCCAATCCAGGCGCAAATCACGCTCGACACCACCGGGCGCATGCTGCTCGGTACGGATATTTCCGCGGTATTGGCAATACTGGAGAAAGCGCCGATTCACGTTATTGGCATGAACTGTTCTACCGGACCGGATTTTATGCGCGAACCCATCCGCTACCTGGGTGAGAATTCTCCGCTGCCCGTTTCGTGCATCCCCAATGCCGGGCTGCCATTAAACGTCAACGGGCAGGCCGTTTACCCGCTGGAGCCTGAACCGTTTGCGCAGGCATTATATGAATTTGTCATCAACGACGGCATCAATGTGGTCGGTGGATGCTGCGGCACCACGCCAGCGCATATGGGGCTGCTGGTGGAAAAAGTGCGCGGACTGTCCGTCTCTCCACGCCGCAACAAATTACCCGCGCGCCTTTCCTCTGCCATGCAGGCACAGCCCATGGAGCAGGTGCCTGCGCCGTTCTTCATCGCTGAGCGCCTCAACACGCAAGGCAGCCGGGCATTCAAAAAAATGGTGCTGGAAGACGATTTTGATAGCATCCTCACACTGGCGCAGCAACAGGTAGATAGCGGCGCGCACGGGCTTGACCTTTGCGTAGCGCTGACTGAACGTGCGGATGAAAAAGAAACCATGCACAAACTGATAAAAACCATCGCTCCGGTGATCAACTTACCATTGATAATTGACTCCACTGAGATCGACGTGCTGGAAACCGCGCTCAAAGCGGCTCCGGGGCGCTGTCTGATCAACTCCACGCATTTTGAAAGCGGACGAGAGAAAGCGGACAAAATTTTTTATTTGGCCAAAACTCTGAATGCCGCCGTTATTGTGCTGACAATTGATGAACAAGGGATGGCGAAAACCCGCGAGCGAAAACTGGAAGTTGCCCAACGAATTTTTGAAGTTGCCGTCAACGAACATGGACTGCAACCCGAAGATTTGGTTTTTGATGACCTGACCTTCACACTCGCCACCGGCTCTGATGAATTCAAGAATTCAGCCATCGAAACCATCGAAGGCATCCGCCAGATTAAGGCCGCCCTACCCGGCGTGCTCACCTCCCTCGGTGTGAGCAATGTCTCCTTCGGCTTGGCGCCGCAAGCACGCAAGGTCATTAATAGTGTCATGCTTTACCATTGCATTGAGGCTGGTCTGGATATGGCGATCGTGAATCCAGCCACCATCACCCCTTATGCGGACATCTCTGCGGAAGAACGCGAGCTGGCTGAAAACCTGATTTACAACCGAGACAATGACGCCTTACAGCACTTGATCGAGCACTTTGAAGAAGCCGGACCAGTTGAAGAGCACAAGAACAAACTACAGCAAACACTCTTGGAAATGCTGCCGGCAGAACGGCTTGGCTGGAAAATCGTGCATCGTTACAAAGAAGAAATCGAAGCAGATATCGACACCCTTCTTGATTCAGCCGAAAGTGGAGCCAACCGCAACGACACCGCCGTGGGCATCCTCAATAATGTGCTCCTGCCCGCAATGAAGGAGGTCGGCGACAAATTCGGTAAAGGGGAACTGATTCTGCCGTTCGTGCTCCAATCTGCCGAAGTGATGAAGAAGGCAGTATCATACCTCGAGAACTTCCTCGAACGCCAGGAAGGTGTCAGTAAAGGCAAGCTGGTGATCGCTACCGTGTACGGAGATGTTCACGACATCGGCAAAAACCTTGTCAAAACCATTCTTTCAAACAATGGCTATACTGTAGTGGATTTGGGAAAGCAGGTGCCTGCAGATACGATCATCACCCGCGCGGTTGAGGAAAAAGCAGATGCCATTGGTTTGAGCGCGCTTTTGGTGAGTACCAGCAAGCAAATGCCCCTGATTGTAAACGAACTACAGCACCGCGGGTTTAACATCCCGGTGCTCATTGGCGGAGCGGCCATTAACCAACGTTTTGGCAGGCGCATCTTGCAGACGGAAGATGGCGAGTTCTACTCTTCAGGGGTTTTCTATTGCAAAGACGCTTTTGAAGGCTTATCCACTATGGATGAAATTTCAGACCCTGAAAAACGCAAAATGGCGCTTGAACGCATTGTAAAAGAAGCCCAATCTGAACTTGACCGGGCACAGTCAACCGTCAAAGAAGAAGCCAGCCCGGCTGCCAAAACCGTCATTCCCGCTGCCGAAATTCCGATTCCGCCAGCCTATGGCGTACATGTGGTTGAAAAAATGCCGCTGGAGATGGTCTTTAAACATCTGGTGGTTAATGAATTGTATCGGCTATCTTGGGGAGCAAAAAACGCGCATGGAGCAAATTGGGAAACCATCAAAGCCGATTTTGATCAACGTCTGGCTGCGATGAGCAAACAAGCCATTGCCGAAAAATGGCTGCAGCCTCGAGGAGTTTATGGCTATTGGCCGGCGCAGTCTTCCGGCAACGACCTCATCCTATACGATCCCGCATCCTTGGAAAGTGGTAAAGCGGTTGAGTTGACCCGTTTCACTTTTCCGCGTCAAACAAGCGGTGATTTTCTCTGTCTGGCAGATTACTTTGCCAGTGTGGCATCGAAGCGCATGGATGTGGTTGCTTTTCAGGTGGTTACGGTTGGCGAAGAAGCTACTCGCCGCTTCGAACGATTGCAGGCTGCCGGCGAATATGCAGAAGCGCATTTCTCGCATGGGCTGGCGGTACAAACCGCCGAGGCTACTGCAGATTATCTCCATCAGCACATTCGCCGTGAACTGGGTTTAAAAGACGAACAAGGCAAGCGCTACTCCTGGGGCTATCCGGCAATTCCTGAATTAACGGATCATAAAAAAGTATTTTCGTTGCTGCCAGCCGAAAAAGAGCTGGGAATGAGCCTGACCTCTGCCTGCCAGCTCGTGCCCGAACAATCCACCGCTGCCATCGTCCTTCATCATCCTGATGCCCGGTATTACACACTTGGTGAAACCCGGCTCGAACAACTGCTAAAATAAGGCGAAGGATAGGCTGACATGAAGGATTTTTATGCGTTTCTAAAAGAACATCGCGTCATCTTTTCCGATGGAGCGATGGGTACGCTCATTAATCAAAGGCTGGCTGCTGGTCAGAGCTGCCTGGATTATGCCAACATCACCCAGCCAGAGTTAATTGAATCAGTACATCGTGAATATCTGCAAGCGGGCTCCGACATGATCCAAACCAACACGTTCGGCGCCAATCGATACAAATTAGCGCAGCATGGGCTTGAAGACAAGCTGGAGCAAATAAACCGCGCCAGCGTTGCCATCGCGCGCCGCGCTATTGAGGAGAGCGGTCGCGAGGTTTTCATCGCCGGAGATATGGGTCCGTTAGGTGTGCGCATTGCTCCCTTTGGCCGGCTGCAATTAACGGAGGCGCGTGAGGCTTTCAGGCAACAAGCTGCCGCGCTTTTATCCGCCGGAGTGGATTTAATTATCATTGAGACCATGACCGATGTTTATGAAACGGTGGAAGCAATTTCAGCCGTGCGCGAAATTTCGCAAGCCATCCCGGTCATCGCCTCAATGACCTTCACTCGTGACAACCGCACGCTCTTGGGCGATTCACCCGCAAAAGTAGCGCAAGAGCTGAGTGCTGCCGGCGCCAGCGTCGTCGGCATCAATTGCTCTGCCGGACCGAACCAAATCCTCAATATCCTCAAAGCCATGCGGCGGGCGCAGCCGAACGCGCTTTACTCCGTGATGCCCAATGCCGGCTGGCCTGAACAGGTTGAAGGGCGCATCATGTACCCTGCCGCTCCTGAATATTTTGGTCAATATGCTCTTTCCTTCTGGCAAGCCGGTGCAAGTGTTATCGGCGGTTGTTGTGGTACCACGCCTGCCCACATTCAGGCGATGGTGCAATCCTTTCGCAAAGCACCGCAGCTTGAGCGCCATCCGCTTGAAGAACCAGCACAAAAAGTATCTGCCGAACGGCTTGAGGCTGAAGCGTTGCCGCCTACTGGATATGCGCAGAAGCTGGCTGCAGGAAAATTTGTAATCGCAGTGGAGATGGACCCGCCTCGCGGGCTTTCGACCCACAAGCTGATTGCCGGCGCCAGCCTGTTGGCAGAAGCCGGTGCAGATGTGATTGACGTGGCTGACAGCCCCATGGCGCGCATGCGTATGAGTCCTTGGGCTGTTTGCAGTCTGATTCAAAGGCAAATCGGCATCGAAACCGTGCTGCACTTCCCCACCCGGGGGCGCAATGTACTGCGAGTTCAGGGCGACCTGCTGGCAGCGCATGCACTGGATGTGCGTAATATCTTCGTGGTAATGGGTGACCCCACCTCCATCGGTGATTATCCCGATGCGATGGACCATTACGACCTGGTTCCTTCCGGATTAATCAAGCTGGTGAAACAGGGTTTTAATGCCGGCCTCGATCACGCCGGCAGCACGATCGGGCAGCCAACCAGCTTCTTCGTCGGTTGTGCGCTCAACCTGAAATCACCAGACATGGGTGTTGAGCTTAAGAACCTGCGCCGAAAACTTAAAGCCGGGGCAGATTTCATTCTCACCCAGCCAATCTATCACCCAGCGCTGGTTACCAATTTCTTGCAGGCTTACGAAGTTGAGTACGGCAAGCTGGATATCCCACTCATCGTGGGGGTACTGCCGCTTGCCAGCGCGCGTCATGCCGCCTTCCTTCAGGCTGAGGTACCGGGCATTGAAATTCCAACCGAAATCCGGCAGTTGATGGAGAAAAGCGGTGATCAAGGCGCGCGTGTGGGCGTCCGCCTGGCGATTGATCTCATCCGTCAAATCAAACCTCTGGCGCAAGGTGTTTATCTGATGCCGGCTTTTCAACGGTATGATTATGCCGCTGAGATTATCGAAGGAAGCGCTTAACCCACCTATCATTCATGTAGAATGATAGATGAGAATGAACTTAGTGTAGAAAATGTGCGGCAAATGAAAATCCTCGTCCTCTCAGATATCCATGCCAACCTGACCGCGCTTGAAGCTGTTCTTGCAGATGCTGGCAGCTTTAATGCTGCCTGGTGCCTGGGCGATCTGGTGGGATACGGACCTGATGGCAACGAATGCGTTCAGCGCATCCGTAACCTTCCCAACCTGTTGTGCATTAAGGGGAATCACGATCTGGCGATTTGCGGCGAGGCAGATTTAAGCATTTTTAACCAAGAAGCCGCCAAGGCTATCTTGATTTCGAAGGACATGCTTTCTGCTGAAAGCCTGAATTTCCTCAAAGCATTGCCTGAAGTGATCGCCACCGACTTGGCAACCCTTGCCCATGGCAGCCCACGTAATCCCATCTGGGAATATACACTTGACCCATCGATTGCCGCTGAAAACTTCGAGCATTTTCATACTCAATTAGCCTTTATCGGGCATACTCACATTCCGCTAATGTTCAACCTCAACGACCAGGATGGCGCTGTTGCGCGTAATTATCTGTTGCCGCAGAATACGATCACACTCAGCCAGCGTGCAATGTTGAACCCCGGCTCAGTGGGTCAACCGCGCGACAATGACCCGAGAGCTTCGTTTGGTATCTTTGACCCTGTCGCCATGACGTGGGAGATCCATCGCGTTTCATATGACATTGCTGCTGTGCAGCAAAGAATTATCGAGGCTGGACTTCCGGAAAAACATGCACGGCGTTTGAGTGGAGGCTGGTAATAGGAACTTGATTAACACCTTTATCGTCTTATCCACAGGATAGTAGTTTTTTAAGCTTGCGTGAAAAATGGAGGAAAGAAAATGAAAACTAAAAAAGTGCTG
Organism: Anaerolineaceae bacterium; assembly: GCA_018060515.1. GTDB lineage: Bacteria > Chloroflexota > Anaerolineae > Anaerolineales > Anaerolineaceae > UBA6107. The sequence goes on from JAGOVY010000052.1 coordinate 6,643, forward strand.
ATTGGTTTGGTTCTTGTGATGTTTTTACTCTCAAGCTGTGCCGCAAAAAGTGATTCCGCGCCAGGCATGGCCATCGATGTTTATCAACCAATGCCTGAATCTCCTGCGCTGGAAGAGAGCTATGATAGCGGCAGTAAAGTGCTCGCAGGCGTTACCTCCGCCGAAGCTCCGCCGACACAAATGATTATGATGAACGCCAGCCTCACAATCATCGTTGATGAACCCGCCTCAACTTTAAGAGAGATTCAGAACATGGCGGAGAAAATGGGTGGTTTTACAGTCTCCTCCAACCTTTACCGCACATGGACGCCTAATAATGCCGATCTGCCGCAGGCGGATCTCACCATCCGTGTACCCGCAAAACGCCTGACTGAAGCCATGGAAAATATCAAGGCGATGACAGATGATCCTAAGAAATTTGTTTTGCGCGAAAATATATCGGGTCAGGATGTTACCAAGGAATTTACTGACTTGAACTCAAGGCTGCGCAACCTGCAGGAAGCGGACGCTAAATTATCAGAACTCTACGCTCAGGCAGAAACCACTGAAGATGCACTTGCAATTTTTACACAGAAAGTTCAAATTACCGAACAGATTGAAGTGATTACGGGTCAAATTCAATACTATGAAGACTCCGTATCCACATCAGCCATTTCAATTCAAATTCAATCCAAAGAAAGCATCGAGCCGGTTACGATTGGAGGATGGACACCTTCCGCTCAGGTACGCAATGCGCTGCAGGCGTTGATTAACGTAGGCAAAGGGTTGGTTAATGTTTTGATCTGGATGGTAATACTTGTGGTTCCAATTTTACTCGTCATTGGTTTACCGATTTACTTGCTGGTACGGTGGCTCAAACGCCGCAATACAGCCCGCAAGCAGGCTGTTGTAGCTCAATGGCTGAAAGACAACCCATCTGAAAACGTTCCCCCAATACCAGATAAACAGGATTAGTGGTCAGCAATCACATGAGGAGCGGGAAATCCGCTCCTCATTGCTTTTCAATTCGAATGTTACTGAAACCGTCCACTTCCACAGGAACACGATAGACCTGGGCAGAAGCTTTTCTTGCTGAAACCAACAAATCGTTCACGTACCACGCCGCAGGTTCAAACGGCAGCCGCAGGAAAACCTCTCCCATAGCCATGCGCGGAAGCCGAAGTTTTAATTCAAGCCTTTGGTTGTTTTCCTCCCACCCCACCAACTCGCTGCCCTGAGAAATATGCAGGTCGCTGCCAAGGTATTGCGCCGCGTTCTCGCGCAGCCTTCTGACCGCCAGCAAAACACAGCCATGAGGCGCAACATTTTCGAACAAATGAGAAGCGCTGGTACGCATAGTTCCCGTTTCACCAGTCCAGAATTCGCGGAAAATGTACTCGCCATCATCCAACCCAAATGAAGCCAGGTTAAACTGCAGGCTAACACTATTATCAGACCAGTTAAAGCCGCAGAGAACATGCCATGCGTCAAACTCATTCGTTAAGTCCAGGCGAAGTTTGGCAGGCATGCCGCCTTCAAATTGATCGATCACGCGTACCTCTTCATCGATGAGCGGCAGCATAGCTTCTGCTATCCGTAAGCGCTCAGCAGGCAGCGCAGGTAAATCATCAGAAAGCAGCAGCGAACCTCCTGTCAACGCGATCACTGTGGCTAACGAACGCACCTCATCCAGATTAAGGTTGGTGTCTGTACGAATGAGAAGGCAGTCAGGATCATTAATCCACCAGTTGCGATTTAGGTTTGCCCTGTTGAGAATGTTATTAATGGAATTACGCGCCGAAGGCATGGAAGGTTCTTTACGCAACGGTTTGCTCACCCCAATGAAGCGCGGCTGCCAATTTCCACTGACATCCGCTCCAATGCGCATGGCATCCACAACACCGATCGCCGACCCAAGCGGAACACCACAGCCAAGCAGCGTCACCTCGCTGCCCACCTCTGCCCGCAGCGCTTCCATACCTGCGCGCATCACCTGGGCTCTTGTCTTGCCTCGGTCACGATACTGGCACCTAACCGCCGCCGCATAGAGGAAGTCAAGCTTTAGGTAAGGGAAACCCCATTCGTGCACCGCTCTGCTCACCACTTCTCTGGCATAATCAAGTGCTTCAGGAACAGTCAAATCAAGCGCTAAACCGATCGCGTTCCAGACGAAACCCGTCCTCGCCAGTCTGCCACCCGATTTTCGCAGGAGCCAATCGGGATGGGCTTGCGCCAGTGAAGAGCGCGGATGCACAATGAACGGCGCCTGCCACAGCCCAGGGATCAGACCTGCCTGTTTAATTTGCTCTGCGAGCGGTTTGACTCCCTGAGGAAAAGTAGGTTTAAAGGAGAACCAGTCACCCACCTGAGTTTCATAGCCATCATCAATTTGCACCAGCTCCACAGGCAGAGTATCCTGTTTTTCAAGGATTGAAGAAAGGTTGGCCTCGATATTTTGTGCTGTTACCTTGGTATAAAAATGGTACCAAGAGCACCAGCCCACCGGCGTATTCGCAGGAACCAGGGCATGATTTTCGCGGGCGACAGCTTCGATATACTTCTCCATTGGGGCGCGATGGTCCAGAAGCAGAGGTGTAAAAACTGCCCAATCGGTTTCCATGCTCGCCCCGGGTGCCAGCAGGGCATCGTCACCGTTGGCCCACATCGCCAGTGAACCCTTGTTCAAGTCTGCAAGGATGGATCCGAAGTGGTTCTTTTGTGACAGAAATCCGACCAGAAAGCCGGTTTGCGTTTTACGATCGCTGACGGCTGTGAACATATCGCTCGAGAACACCCCTGCCTTGCGCGGAAGTGGTGTGCCCAGGTTGTAAATCATCGGGTGCTGTAAGAAACCCAATCGGCTGATGTTCATCTTATCAGTTCCCCGGTACCAGCCACTGGGTGACCAAGACTGCCATCCGTTGGAGAAGAAACCCAAATCCTCTGGCTTGCCCATAGAAATGGATTGAGCCGTTTTTTGAGCGCGAATATCCACATTCATAAGCGTGATTTGCTTCATGATCAGCGGCTGCGTGTAATGGTTGGTAACCTCCAGCTTCCAAATCGCCAGCGGAAATTCACGGGGAATGCCCACGATTAACTTATAGGCAATCCGTCCAGTTTCATCCAATAGTGTGTAAACCAATTGCTCCAATTCGCCATGTTCAAGTGTGCGCACAACCTCATGGCTGCCCCGCGCATTACGCCATGCTCCACAAAGGGAGTGCTGCTGCCTGCCCTCAACCTGGTAGACACAACCAAAGCGAATGCCGCGCAAGTGATAAAAACGCGAGTCCAACGGGATGATATTGAAACAACCCTGTTGCTCATCGACTTCAAGTAACAACGAACGGTTTTCGATCTGCGCCATTGATTGCCTCCATGCTGGTAAATATGAGGTTAATCATAGCACGGAGCCGCATAAGCCGCTCATCAATCGACTGATAGTGCCGCGTGATATAATTCTCTTCATGCCCGCCATGGTTGCAATTGACATCGAAACAACCGGTCTTGATCCGCAGCGAGACGCCATCATTGAGATCGCTGCAGTGCGTATGAACGGCAGCCGGGTTGAAGCTGAATGGAACAAACTCATCAACCCTGGTCGTCCCGTTCCACGGGAGATTACCCACCTGACCGGCATCACTGATGATATGCTGCGCGGCGCGCCGCCTCTGCAAGCGGTGATTCAAGAATTCGCCGATTTCGTCGGAAACGATCCGGTGGTAGGTCACAATGTACGTTTTGACCTGAGCTTTTTGCAGAAACACAAAATCTTAAAATTCAACAAGGTGATAGACACCTACGAACTGGCTGCCATTGCACTGCCGGGCAACAGTCGATACAAACTCGGAACGCTTGGTTACACCCTCAGCATCCCCATTCCCAACTCGCACCGCGCGCTGGATGATGCCCGCCTGACCCATGCGGTATACCATACACTTTCTCAACAACTGCTGGAATTGCCGCTCGAAATTCTCGCGGAAATTAACCGCATGTCAGAGGGTATTGAATGGGATGGGGAACTGGCTTTTCAGCTCATCCTTCAACAAAAAGGACGCATGCCAATCGAAGCTAAAAAAGCGGTTAATGCTGATTTTGGCTTGCTTTTTGAAAATGATGCGCTTCCGCCGCCGCTGGTACCGGTTGAAAACCCCACTCCGCTTGATGTGGATGAGATTGCTGCCCAAATCGAACACAATGGCGCTTTTGCCCAATACTTCGATGTATTCGAAAGCCGCCCGCAGCAAATTGAAATGCTGCGTTCAGTTGCTCACGCCCTTTCCAATGGCCAGCATTTGATGGTGGAAGCGGGGACAGGCATCGGTAAATCTTTTGCGTACCTCATTCCAGCTGTTGCCTGGGCAGTAAGCAACTCCATGCGGGTGGTGATTTCTACCAATACCATCACCCTGCAAGACCAGTTGATTAAGAAAGACATTCCCGATCTGGCGAGAGCGCTCGGTTCCAATGTGAGAGCAACGGTGGTGAAAGGGCGCGGCAACTATCTGTGCCCTCGGCGTTTCAGTGCCATGCGCAAATCTGATTTGCAGACTGCTGAAGAAATCAGAGTGCTTGGCAAGACTTTGGTTTGGCTGCACCAAGGTGGCAGTGGCGACCGCGGTGAGATAAACCTTAACGGGCCCGCAGAGCGCGAAGTTTGGCAGCGCCTTTCTGCTGAAGATGAAGGCTGCCGAAATGATGTTTGTGTTTCTCGTATGGGCGGAACCTGTCCCTTCTATCGTACACGCATGGCTGCGCAATCCTCTCACATCCTGGTGGTTAACCACGCCCTCTTGCTGGCTGATGTCGTCACCGGCAACCGGGTATTGCCCGATTATGATTACTTGATCGTGGATGAAGCCCACCACTTGGAATCTGCCTCCACCAATGCACTTTCCTTTCGTCTGACACAATACGATTTCGTACGGATGCTGCGCGAAATCGGAGGTATTTCAAGTGGACATCTCGGCAGGCTGCTCTCGATTGTTTCACACGCTTTACCGCCTTCTGATTTTGCGGCCCTCAACCTCGCCGTTCATAAAATATCTGACTTGCTCTTCAAACTTGAGGAGAGCTTTTCAGCGCTGATTAGAACATTGGAAGACTTCATGGAAGAGCTCAGAGATGGTCAGGGTGTCAGTAACTACGGGCAGCAAGCCCGTATTTTACCCGCAACACGGACGCTGCCCAGTTGGTCAGACGTTGAGATCGCTTGGGATAATTGCCGCGACGCGCTGGCTTCAACATTGAAACTTCTCGCTGAATTACACAAGAACGTTATTGATTTTCTTGACGAAATCCCCGAAAATCTTGAAGATACACTCGGTTCGTTGGCAAGCTTGAACCGTCGCTTGAGTGAAGCAGAAATGAACATTAATGAATTGGTCAACGAAGCCGATGGAAATAAAGTTTACTGGGTAGAGATCATGCCCAATTCAAACCGGCTCGCGCTGCAGGTGGCGCCTCTCCATATCGGTCAGATGATGGAAAAACATCTTTGGCATGATAAAGCCGCTGTTATCTTAACCTCTGCCACGCTCACTGCTAATAATGAATTTGACTACCTGCGCAATCGCCTTAATGCCGATGAAGCTGATGAACTGGTCTTGGGTTCACCATTCGATTATGAAAATTCCGCCCTTCTCTATCTGGTAAACGACGTCCCTGAACCCGCAGAAGCCAATGCGTACCAACGTGAGATTGAGAGTGCCATTATCCGCCTGGCAAAAGCAACCAACGGTCGGTTGATGGCGCTGTTTACCTCTTATGCCCAATTGAAGAAAACCTCGCAGGCAATCGCGCCTGCCATGACTGCCGCAGGAATCCAGGTCTATGAGCAGGGAGAAGGTGCTTCGACAAATATCCTGCTCGAAACTTTCCGCGAGGCAGAAAAAGCCGTGCTGCTGGGCACACGTGCTTTTTGGGAAGGCGTGGATATCCCCGGTGACGCGCTTTCTGTACTCGTCATCGTTAAACTCCCCTTTGATGTCCCATCCGACCCGATTATCGCTGCTCGGTCTGAGACCTTTGAAGATCCCTTCAATGAGTACAATCTTCCTGAAGCCATCCTAAAGTTCAGGCAGGGTTTTGGGCGGTTAATCCGCACCCAGTCTGACCGTGGTGTGGTGGTAATTTTGGATAAACGCGTGCTGACAAAGAAATACGGGCGGCAATTTCTCGATTCACTGCCGGTGTGTTCGCGTAAAGTCGGTTCCAGCCTCGACCTGCCTGCCGCCGCCGCGCGATGGCTCAATATCTAATTCTGATTATCGGTGTTTACTTCTTAAAACAGAGAAACTCACCTGGAGATAATGGATGAAACACATCATTAACACCATGCGTCCTTCATTTTTAATCCTCGCCATTGCCTGCGTCTTCCTCGGGACTGCTGCAGCCATTTGGACTGCTGGCAGAGTCAATGGTTGGCATGTCGCGCTTGCTTTTATTGGTGGTCTCGCCAGCCACGCTTGCGTCAATGCCTTGAATGAATACACAGACAATAAAAGCGGTCTCGACTCACGCACCAGCCGAACTCCATTCAGCGGAGGCAGCGGTACTTTCCTTGCCGCGCCGAACCAGGTTCATCTGGCGTTGTGGGTCACCATCATCACCGCGCTGATTGTTACAGCAATCGGGGTTTATTTCACCATCGTCATTGGCTGGCAAATTGCGCTCATCGGCGTGATTGGGCTGCTGATCATTTTTACGTACACACGCTGGCTCAACCAGCAGCCTTTTTTCTGCCTCATCGCACCTGGGCTTGGTTTTGGTACACTGATGGTTCTGGGAACCTTTTTCGTGCTGACCAGTACGGTAACCTTGGCAGCGGTGATCATCTCCTTCATCCCGTTTTTCCTCGTCAGCAATCTGCTGCTCTTAAACCAGTTCCCTGATGTAGAACCCGACCAATCAGTCGGACGCCGGCACTATCCCATCCTCATCGGGCGCAAAGCCAGCGCCCGTATCTATAGCGGATTTCTGATCGCCACATATGTTTTCATCATTTTGGGTGTACTACTGAATATTACCCCCGTATGGACGCTTTTAGGTCTGCTCTCCATCGTTATTGCCATCCCGAATATCAAGTCGGTGCTTAAGAACGCTGAGGATGTAGCCCAACTGCTTCCTTCACTCGGTCAAAACGTCCTTCTAAACCTGTTAACCCCGGTTTTGGTGGGTATCGGCTTTTTGATCGCCTGACAGACAATTTCCAAACCCTCAAAACTTCGCCACTGATTCAAAGCACTCTATATTCACCATGAGAGTGCTTTTTGAGCATACGATTAATTTAATACATTGGACCTATATGACATTATTCAGTTATAAAACTAATTGTTAGAGAATAAATAAAACCTCCTATAATAAGAGTATGCAGGTCTTATAAGGTAACTACAGGAGGTGTAACATGCTTTCAAGAAAACCGCTTGCTTTATCCATTATGTTGTTTTTATTCTTGCTTGCCACCACGGCTTGCATCATTTCAGCCCCTGGGGGTTCGCCTTCTGCTGATGAGATTGCCACTAGTGTGGCGGCCACGGTGAACGCAAAACCCGGCGTTGCCACCGATCCAGCTGTAATTGAAACTCCTGGTATAACGCTGCCACCCGCCACCACTGAATTACCCACACTGCCCCCGCCGCCCACTATTTATCCGCTCAGCGTGGCATTTGTCTCTCCAGACCGTAATGCCTACTATTGGAACGAGACAATGGCTGCACCCATCGCTCTTACCATTATTGTAGATATCGAATCTGCCATAGTCTCGCCGGATGGTATGCGCATCGCCATCACACGTTCCAC
>JAGOVY010000127.1 GCA_018060515.1 Anaerolineaceae bacterium
GATCTTATGAAGATACTTCCGTCTTTCGTCGATTGTCATTTCATCCGTTTCTGCCATCGTTTCCTCGGTAACATTTTCATTTGACCTAACGATAGCATCTCGGTAACATTTTAGATGAACTAATGCGCCATTATTGACGCTGTCCCTGCCAACGCTTATAATATGGCCGCGCTGGGGAAATGCTGGAATTGGCAGACAGGCATGACTTAGGATCATGTGCCGCAAGGCGTGCGGGTTCAAGTCCCGCTTTCCCCACTCACCATTCTCGTGTTTACAATCCTGTACCTGCCGAACACTCCGCAGCTTTATGAGGATATAAGAATCCTGTAAGAAATTTGTCGGTTGGATGATTTAGAACGCTTAAGTGGATGATTTTGAGTATAATTGCAAAGGATTTTTGGCGCTTTGCGCCATTAGAGCCAAAGGAAGCGATTCTTATCAGGCTGAAGTTAATTGCCTTCGTACAATTGCTCCCAATAGAAAAAGAACCAGAGGATGATGACCTTGAAACTAAATATTGAAACGCGTGAAGACCACCAGGCAAAAATCGTTGCAGAGTTTGAACCCGCTGAGCTGACTCAATACAAGGGTAGAGCCGCCAGAAATATCGCCAGCAAAGCGAAAATTCCCGGCTTCAGACCAGGTAAAGCACCTTATGATGTCATTGCACGCCTCTATGGCGAACCTGCCATCGAAGATGAGGCTATCGAGCTGATGATGGATGCCGTCTACCCTGAAATCCTCGTAGAAGCAAAAATTGAGCCAGCCGCCCCTGGCACTCTGGAGAACGTTGAGAAAGGCGACCCTCTCGTATTCACGTTCATGATTCCGCTTGAACCGACAGTAAACCTTGAAAATTATCTCGCAATCCGTAAACCCTACAACCCTGAAGACGTTACAGACAAACAAGTTGACGAATTTATCACCCGGTTGCGCCGCACCTACGCCACTGCCGAACCTGTTGAACGCCCCGCTGAGATTGGTGATCTGGTTTACGCCATGGTGAACGCCACTTTACTCAAACCAGGCGACGACGATCAGCCAGAATTGCTCAAAGATACACCAATTCAGCTGGTGATTGGTGAAGGAGACAACGAAATCAATGCTTACCCCTACCCAGGTTTCGGCGACAATCTCGTCGGGTTGGCTGCCAACGATACGAAACAGTTTAATTACACCTACCCTAAAGATTCTCCCTATGAACGGCTGCGTGGTAAAGCCGTTGAGTTCAATGTGTTAGTGCAAAACATTAAGAAGCTTACACTGCCTGAAGTAAGTGAAGAGTTCGCCAAAACGCTCGGAGAATTCGCATCTGTTGACGAGCTTAAAGAAGCCGTGAAAAAACAACTCCAAGATCAGCAGACAGCAGAATATGATGAAAAATATTATGACGAATTGCTTGATGAGGTGGTGCAAGGCGCAACCATCAAATATCCACCGCAGGTACTTGATCATGAAATCGAACACCTCGTCGAGAAGATCACCCATGACCTCTCGCACCAGAAAATGGAATTGGATGTTTATCTGAAGACCATAAACAAAGAAAAAGATGCGTGGCTTGAAGAAGAAGTTAAACCTTCTGCAATAAAGAACCTGTTGCGGTCATTGGTGGTAAACCAGCTTTCAAAGTCAGAAGCCGTGAAAATTAACAATGAAGCCGTTCAGGCTGAAGTCACCGGAATCCTAAGCCAGTTGCAACAATCTGCGGGTCCAAAAGAACTTGAAAAGCAGCTTAAGAACAAATCCTATCTCAACGGAATCACTTATGAAGCAGCTTCGCGCGCGATGAGCAAACGAGTTTTCGCCTACTTACGTGATATTGCCACAGATAACCTTGACAAACCTGAAACCGCTGAAGAAAATGCAGATTCGACGCCGGTAAAAAAGGCAAAGAAAACCGTAAAGAAAACTGACACTGGTGAAAAACCAGAAGAATTAAATGATACTGCACCGGTTAAAAAAACCAGAAAAACAACCGCTGCAAATCAAGAGGAGGAAAAATGAGCATCCCTGATTTTAAAAATGTAATCCCAATGGTTATTGAATCATCTGGCCGTGGAGAACGCGCCTTTGATATTTACTCTCTGCTCTTCCGTGAGCGCATCATCTTTGTAGGCACTCCGATTGACGACCAGGTCGCCAATGCAGTTGTCGCACAATTATTAGTCCTCAGCCGCGAAGACCCTGAAGCTGACATCCAAATGTACATCAACTCGCCTGGCGGGCAAATCTATTCAGGGCTGGCAATTTACGACACGATGAAGATGATCCCCAATAAGATCAGCACAGTTGCTGTTGGTGTCACCGCTTCTTTTGGTACAGTGTTATTGGCAGCAGGAAGCAAAGGCAAGCGTTATGCGCTGCCGCACGCCACCATCCATATGCACCAGCCGCTCGGTGGCGCTGAAGGCCAAGCTTCAGACATCGAAATCCAGGCGCGTGAAATTTTACGCCTCAAAGCCCGGTTGAATAACATCCTGGCTGAATCCACTGGACAGAAACTGGAAGCCATCGAACACGACACCGACAGGAACTTCTATCTGGATGCCCAGCAGGCTGTGGATTATGGATTGGTAGATCAGGTATTGGCACCCCCGCAGCACTGAGAAAAATCACACGCTTCAAGCCGGGTGGCATTCGCTGTCCGGCTTATTTATTGAGGAAACATGCATAAAGACAAATTCCATCAGTTAAAAGCGCTAATCCTCGATATGGACGGTGTGCTCTGGCGAGAATCCGAGCCAATCGGCGATTTACCCAGGATATTCGAGAGGATAGAATCAAGTGGGTTGGACTACATGCTGGCAACCAACAATGCCACGCGCACGGCACAACAATATGTGCAAAAACTTGCCGGTTTTGGCGCGCATGTGCCGGTTGAAAAAATCGTCAATTCTTCCATCGCAGTGAGCTACCTCCTCAAGCAGAGGTTCCCCGCTGGCGGACCGGTATTTATCGTAGGCGAGATGGGTCTGACCGAAGCATTGCAGCAGGCTGGTTTCTATCACGCTGAAACAAATTGCCTCGCAGTTATCGCCAGCATGGATCGCTGTATCAATTTCGAAAAACTCAAGCGCGCCACATTGCTTGTGAGGGCAAACGTTCCTTTTTACGCTACCAATACAGACCGCACCTACCCCACCCCCGCCGGGCTAATCCCGGGAGCCGGGGCTCTCATCGGCGCGCTCGAGATCGCCACGGATGTCAAACCAATTGTCGCCGGAAAACCCAGTGAGACGCTGTACAAATTCGCGCTGGAAAGGCTCCAGACCACCCCTGCAGAAACACTCGTCGTCGGTGACCGCCTTGAAACAGACATACTCGGTGCTCAAGTAGTGGGCTGCCCAACTGCCCTTGTACTCTCGGGAATTGCCACTCGGGCAGAAGCGGAAGCCTATCAACCCTCTGTGGATATAATCATTAAAGACCTCGATTCGCTGATCACCCTTTTAAATGACAGATAATCTTTACTTCTACGATCTGAACCATAGCCAACTGCTGGAGTATTTCCAGTCGATTGATGAGCCTGCCTATCGCGTCAGTCAATTATGGGCGGCTGCCTACACGAACTTCGTAACCAATCCTGACGAAATCACCACGCTGCCTAAGCCAATCCGCGAACAATTGAAACGCGATATGAGCTTTTCACGGCTCAGCATAGAAAACCAGTTGAAATCATCAGACGCTGAAACGATCAAAACCTTGTTTGCTCTGCCTGATGGCGCTTCGATTGAGTCTGTAATCATGCATTATGATGAGCGCAATACTCTGTGCATTTCTTCGCAGGCTGGCTGTGCCATGGGCTGTGTCTTTTGTGCAACTGGGCAGATGGGGTTTAAACGCAACCTCAGCAGCGGTGAAATCATCGAACAGGTCATTCATCTTGCACGTGAACTGGCATTGGATGGCAGTAAAGTGACCAATATCGTCATCATGGGGATGGGCGAACCTTTTCATAATTATGAGGCCGTGCTTACAGCCATTCAGCGATTAAATGACGCAAAGGGAATGAACCTCGGCCAGCGCCGCTTCACCATTTCAACTGTTGGAATTGTGCCGGCGATTCTCAAGTTCAGTGAAGCAAAATCTCAGGTGAATCTCGCCATCAGCCTGCATGCAGCAAATGACCCGCTGCGTTCCTCTCTATTACCTATCAATCGCAAATACCCCCTCGAGATGTTAATTGCGGCATGCCGCGACTATGTTGCCAGCACCAACCGCCGTCTAACTTTCGAATGGGCGTTAATCAGGGATGTCAATGACACTCCCGCGCATGCACAAGAACTTGTTCTCTTGATCAAGGGGTTGCTTTGCCATGTGAATCTGATCCCGCTTAATCCAACCGCTGATTATGCTGGTCAGACAACCTCATTGGAGCGCGCTCGAGAGTTTAAGCAAGTGCTTGATCAAGCCGGTATCCCCTGCACCATCAGGCTGCGCCGCGGAAT
>JAGOVY010000053.1 GCA_018060515.1 Anaerolineaceae bacterium
TTTCGTCCACATATGGACGATGCAAGTCAGTTTCTTTATGGTTGTTCCCTGAGCGTAAAGATAATTCTTCAATAGAACCCATGCATTCTTGTGTATGGCAGGTTTCACACTCCCATACCGGCAGCGGGGTTCCCCAATAGCGCTCACGACCTAACGCCCAGTCCACATTGTTCTCGAGCCAGTTCCCAAAGCGCCCCTTGCGAATATGCTCTGGATACCAGTTGATTTCATTGTTCAGTTCAATCATACGCTCTTTAAATTGACTGGTGCGGATGTACCAGGTTGGTCGGGCATAATATAAAAGAGGGGTATCACAACGCCAGCAGAAAGGATACGTGTGCAAATAAGTCCCTTCTCTGAAGAGCAGCTCGCGTTCTTTTAGATTTCGAGTAATTTGCGGGTCGGCGTCCTTTACGAAAATTCCCGTCCAAGGATGTACTTCTGAGATGAAAGTGCCATCTCCGGCAACCGTATTGATAATCGGCAGATCGTTATCGAAGGCGACTTGCATGTCATCGGCGCCAAAAGCCGGTGCAATGTGCACCAAACCGGTTCCATCCTCAGTAGAAACAAAATCTGCCAGAATCACGTAATGAGCCTTCTTTTCCGTTGGCAAAAAGGTATAAAGAGGCTGATAGCGCTGTCCTTTTAGCTGTTTCCCTTTAAAACGGTTTTTAATCTGCACCGGTTCTTCGCCAAAAACCTTGTCTAACAGCTGCGCAGCCAGGATTAATTCTTCACTTGAGCCATCCTCAAGCGTTCTCTCGACGGTTACATAATCAATATCCGCTCCGGCAGCTACGGCAACATTCGCAGGCAGAGTCCAAGGAGTGGTCGTCCAAACTAAAAGCGAAGTTCCTGGGTTATCGACCAGCGGCAGACGCACAAAAACGGATGGATCGGTTGCATCACGATAGCCTAAGGCAACTTCATGGTCCGAAAGCGGCGTGCCGCAGCGCGGACAGTACGGCACCACCTTGTACCCCTGGTAAAGGAGATCTTTATCCCAGAAGTTTTTTAATATCCACCACACTGATTCAATGTATTCGTTGGTATATGTGATATAGGCGTTGTCAAGATCAACCCAAAAACCGATGCGGTCTGTCAGTTTCTCCCATTCCTGAATGTAGGTGAAAGCAGAATCACGGCATAACCGATTGAACCTTCCAATGCCATAATTTTCAATATCCTGTTTATTTGTGAAACCCAGTTTCTTCTCCACTTCGATTTCAACAGGCAGCCCATGCGTGTCCCAACCGCCGCGTCGCGAGACGTGAAAGCCCTGCATGGTTTTATATCGCGGAAAAATATCCTTGAAGGCGCGCGCCAATACATGATGCACACCCGGTTTGCCATTTGCGGTAGGCGGACCTTCGTAAAAAATGTACTCCGGCCCTCCACGGCGTTCTGTCATGCTTTTATGGAAAACATCATGGTTCTGCCAGTGGTGTAAAACTTGCGTTTCCATTTCCGTAATGTCGAGTTTTGGTGAAACAGGTTTGAACATAACTCCTCCAGAAACAAAAAATCCATCCCTCCAGGGACGGAGTAAAAATCCGCGGTACCACCCTGCTTCTCTTTTCAGAGCACTTTGCCAGGTGCATTCAATAGAATAGACCTGCCCCGCTGTAACGGTCGGATCTCCGGCTTCCCTACTGGCACTTGCTTTCAGGTTGCGGCTCCAGAAGGATTTTCAACCCATTTTCCTGACCGGCTTTCACCATTCCCGGCTTCGCTGCTGGATTATCTGAGTTTACTCGTTTCCATCAAAGCTTTTATAGTGCAGATTATGCCATAACTTGCTTGAATAATCAATCATCCGATTCTATTGCTGAATCACTTCATAGAAGAGCGGCAGGGGCTCGCAAGGTTGTTGCTGCCAACTACAGGCATTTATCACACTCTCAGCTGCCATCTGATACGCTGCCTCATCAGCCGTGTGCAACGTAAAGATGGTTTCGCCTTGATCTACGTAATCACCAACTTTATGATGTACGAGAATCCCGACACGGTGATCAATTACATCCGTTTTCTTGCTGCGGCCCGCCCCAATTCGGACAGAGGTCTCGCCTATCTCAAGCGCATCCACACGATGCAGATAGCCAGACTGCGGCGATTTGACTTCACGAACAACCGGCGCCAATGGGAATTTGTTCGGATCGTCCACGTAACCCGGGTCGCCGCCCTGATTGACTACCAGCCGCCTGAATTGCGCCAGTCCCCGTCCTTCTGATAGCGCCTTCTGTGCCATAATTCTCGCCTCTTCGAGATTATTGGCTTTTTCACCAATCAACAGCATGTGAGCAGCCACCACCAAGCAATGTTCAGTAAAGTCTACCGGTCCGCACCCGGCAAGCGTTTTAATCGCCTCTTTGACTTCAAGCGCATTCCCGACAGCCTGCCCCAGAGGCTGATTCATGTCTGAAATCAAGGCAACCACTTTGCGTCCGCTCAATTTTCCAATTGCCACCATCAAGCGTGATAATTGCCTGGCTTCATCCAGATTCTTCATAAATGCGCCTGAGCCGACCTTTACATCCAACACAATTCCGCGAGCCCCTCCGGCAATCTTCTTGCTCATCACAGAAGAGGCAATTAACGCGGTTGATTGCACCGTGCCCGTAACGTCGCGCAGCGCATATAGCTTGCCATCTGCCGGTGCCAGATCGCCGCTCTGTCCTGCCAATACCAGCCCTTCATCACGCAGCAGACGAATGAAATCATCCTGCGTTAAATCCGTGCGGAAACCCGGAATTGATTCTATTTTATCCAGCGTACCACCAGTAAAGCCCAGCCCCCTGCCAGACATTTTACCCACAGGCAGCCCGCACGCTGCAACCAGCGGTTCCACCACCAGTGTGGTTTTATCGCCAACCCCACCAGTGGAGTGTTTGTCTACCTCTATGGGCACGATGCCAGAAAGATCTAAAACTTCTCCCGAGTGAGCAATCGCCAAAGTCAGGTCTGTAGTTTCTTGATCAGTCATCCCATTTAAGAGCACAGCCATTGCCCAGGCAGAAATCTGGTAATCGGGTATTTCGCCGTTGGTGATGCCGCGCACAAAATAATCAATTTCGGTGGCGGTTAGTTCCAACTTATCGCGCTTGTTAATGATGATATCAACTGCCCTCATGGTCTCTCCGTTTCTCATATGCCTGAAGTTCAATTCTACTATATCGATCTATAAAAAAACGCCAGAGATTTGCATCACTGGCGTATGAGTTGAAAAGTGAGGCTCAGTCTAATTTTAGCGAGATTGTCACTTTGCGGTTTGGTTCTTCACCGATGCTTTCAGTAATGACCAAAGGGTGATTGCGGAGTTCGAGATGAATTAAGCGGCGTTCATTTGCGGGCATGGGTTCAAGAGTTTGCCGCCGGCCAGATTGAACCGCC
The DNA here is from genome assembly GCA_018060515.1 of Anaerolineaceae bacterium. GTDB lineage: Bacteria > Chloroflexota > Anaerolineae > Anaerolineales > Anaerolineaceae > UBA6107. The sequence continues at coordinate 3,394 of JAGOVY010000053.1, forward strand.
TGATCAGCCATGCGCCGACCCAACTGGCGTAGTTGGCGTTCACGGCGGTTGCGGTACCCCTGAACGTCTATTTGTAACGGCACCCAGCTATCCAACTCTTTGTTAACGATCAGTCCGGTCAAATATTGTAAAGCATTCAGCGTTTCTGACCTTCTGCCAATTAAAATACTCAGGTCGTTGCCTTCAATATCAACCAATACCACACGTTGGTCTCTTTCATCTTGCGGTTCGATATATTTTGTAGTGACCTCTGCTTTAACGCGCATGCGTACGAGCAGTTCGTCAACAACAGCCTTTACAGCTTTCAGGTTTTTCAGATCACCTTCAGTCAGGCTCGATTGGTCAACCTCAACCACAGAATCTGATGCCAAACCATCAGCGTTTTGGGTTTCACCATCACCCGTAAACCCACTGTGTTCGTCAATCAAAGTTTCGAATGATTTCACAGTCAGCCGTACCCGCGATTGTTTACCACCCAAACCTAGTATGCCCTTCGAACCGCTATCCAGAATCTCAACTTCCACCATTTCTTCCGTGAGTCCTAATTGCTCCAAACCGTTTTTGATGGCTTCATCCGGAGTCGCAGCGATAATTTCAAGTGTAATCTTTTCTGAGCTCATCTCTTACCTCGCACTTCTTCTTTTCGGTTATTTCTTTACCTTGACCTCTGGTTTTTTCTTCCAAAACACCAGGTTATTCCAATGTACATTTCCAGTGATTGCGTACTGCGCAATTTGAATAAGGTTGGAAACGACAAAATAAAGCGCCAAACCTGATTGCAGCGACCAGGCAAGCCATCCCATCAGCACCGGCATGTATAAATTCATCATCTTGCTCATCATCGCGCCCTGATCAGCCGCACCTGGCTGCTGCGGAGGTGTCATGATCTTGGTTGAGATGTATGTGGTAATCACCACAATAATCGCAAGTACCGGTATGGCAAACCCCAAGCCTGGAATTTCTAATCTTTCCGGCAAACCCATGTCCATCCACAGGAAAGTTGTGTTTAATGGCAGAACCTGTGAAATATCAAGAAACCGTGGGTAGATGTGCCGGGTCAGGTTTAGAAGATCGAGCGGTCCTGTCGCCATTGTTTGGATCATCGCCTGATACAAACCGATAATGATCGGAAATTGAATCAATGTTGGTAAACAGGAAGACATCGGGTTAATTTTTAATTCCTGATAAAGCTTCATCTGTTCTTGGGCTAATTTTTCTTTATCATTCTTGTACTTGGTTTGGATCTCAATATAACGCTTATCCTTTTGCAGGGACTGCATAGCTGCAGAGCTTTTAATCTGCTTGGCGGTTAAGGGGAAAAGAAGGATTCTCGTTAGAATGGTAAAGATGATGATGGCAACGCCAAAGTTCCCAACAAATTTGGAGATCCACAATAAAACGTTAATAAATGGTTCAATGATGATCGTATCCCACATAATTAACCTTCCTTATTTCTTGCCATCAAAATACCAAATTTCGTTGCCATTGGTATCGAGCGCAATGAGAGGTTTATCAGCTTTGTTCAGGCTTACCATTAAGCGGTTGCCAAGCCGTTGCAGATTCGCGTAAATCATGCCGTCGAAAGAGCGCGTCCATTTTCTTTCTCCATCAAAACCAATGAAAACAAGCTCCCCTTTTTCATTGCCAAAAACCAGGCCGTCATCCATTAAAGCTCCAGCGCTAACAATCGTAGAGCCTGTTTCAACATATTGAACAATCTCTCCGTCAACACTGTTGAGGATGTTTATCCGTCCGGTTTGGTCGCCAAAGTAGAGTTTGCCATCGTGCAAAATTGGCTGCACCCACACGCCACCGCCAACCTTCTGCTCCCAAATAATTTTGCCATCTTCAGCAGACACCGCAAAAAAAGTGCCATCAAGGTTGCCGAGATAAAGCACACCATCTGCCAGCAATGCCCGGGCAACGCTGGATGTACGCAGATCGGTTTTCCATTTCAATGTACCCGTTGCAACATCAAGCGCATAAAGATTTCGATCCATCGATGGAAAGAAAACAGTAGTACCATCAGTTGCAGGGCGCGCCCATAAAGCGTAGTCTGATTCAAAACTCCAAACCAGGTTTCCCGAAAGGTCAACTGCGTACAATTTGTGGTCTGTATTGGGGGCAATAATCAAGTTGTCGACGACAACGGGGCTATCGATATAACGCCCTTTGGCTCCTTCAAACATCCAGGTTTGCGCACCAGTTTGAGCATTAATACTTGCGATCTTTTTGTCATAATCAACTGCAATCAGTTGATCACCTACTAAAACCGGTTCTGCATAAAACAGACGGGTTGCTGCTGTCTTTTCAGGATAACGCCAGAAAACATTGCCATTTTCTGAGTTCAGCGCTGTAACCTGATTACCACCGGCATAATAGACGACTTTCTCGGTTAGCAGCACACCTGACCAGCTATTTGAAGCGCCAGCCTGAGATGTGCAAGCTGACAAAATAACCGCCAACAAACTTACAAGAATTAAAAGATGAATATGCTTCATTTTCATTCGGTTCAAGATCCCTCGATTTCTTGGACATGAGGTAGCCTGTACCATTATGGTACAGGGTCAAAACCACCCGGGTTAAAGGGGTTGCATCGTAATACGCGCCAAATAGCCATAAACGTGCCTTTAATTGCACCATGCTTATTAATAGCCTGGTAGCCATAATGCGAGCAGGTGGGGTAAAAACGGCAGGTGTTGGATGGCAGCGTTGGCGAGACCAACAACTGATAGAGCCTGATTAAAGCAAGCAAAGGCAGTTTCGGGATATTTCTGAGTGTAACAGGAATATCACGTAACCGTGGTTCCTCGTTGTGAAAATGTTCATCTTCACGAGTCATAATCGTTTGAGACAACCAAACCTGCTTTTCCCAGCAATCCGAGGATTGCTGATTGTAAATCCGAGTAAGAAGCCTTCAATGCAGGTTCCCGGGCGATAATGATCAAGTCAACATTCGCTGTGAACCCTGGCAGCAGTGGCGTGATAATTTCTTTGAGTCGGCGTTTTATCGTATTACGTTCAACTGCCCCGCCAACCGCTTTGGTAGCAACAATCCCTGCACGTACATTATCAACATGACCTTCAGCAACAACAATGACAACAAGCGGGTGCGCGAATGACTTTCCTGTGTTGCGCACCCGCTTGAAATCATTTGAATGGGTTAAGCGATAGTTCCGTTTCACCCGCTGAAAAATCCATTATTCTCACAACCTTGCGTGTAAAACACAATCTGAAAATGGTAATTTCTTTACCAGCTGATCTTCTTTACGTGGTTGTTCATGGTTACCGTCAGCTTATGGCGTCCTCTGGCGCGCCTTCTTTTTAACACTTCTCGGCCAGATGGAGTGGACATGCGTGAGCGAAACCCGTGCACGCGAACGCGGCGGCGTATTTTTGGTTGATAAGTCCTCTTGGTCATTCTCTTTCCTCTCAGTAAATTCAGGTACCTAAAAATCGCAAACTTGGATTATACCCTATCCCCGTTTATCGGTCAAAGGCTTTTTTTCTTTTGGTGCATAAAAAAGATCGGCAATTGCCTTTGCGCCATCCACATCAGCGATGGCAAGCACTTCGTCCTCAGCAAACAGAGTTGTGGGGCCGCGAGGGATTACTAATTTCCCATTGCGAATGATCCCAGCAATCACACAATTCATAGGCAAATTCAAATCTTGTATCGCCATTCCCACTGCCATTGCGTTATGCGGAATCTTTTCTTCCACCAATGAATAATTCCCGCGACGGATCTTGAGTAATGTCATCATATCCCCCATTGACATTTCTTCGGCAATCAGCCCTGAGAGAATATCCGCTTGATTGAGCGCCACATCCACTTTGAAGCGCTCATTAAACAGCCAGGCATTTCGTGGGTTGTTCACTCTGGCGATCGTGCGATCCACTTGGAAACGCTCACGCGCCAGATAGCAAAGCGTCAGATTCTCCGAATCAACAGCAGTAATCGCTGCAAACACATCAGCTTCGCGTAATCCTGCTTCTTCCAAAACTTCTACATCCAATGGGTTACCATCAAGGATAACTTCGGTAGGTAGTTCTCGATGGAGCCTGGCAAGTACTTCTTTACGATTGTCAATCACACGAACCTGGTGATTGATATTGATTAACATTTTTGCGAGATGGGCGCCTGTACGCCCTCCGCCAGCGATTACTACAAACATTTTATGGCTCCTGTCTTTTGCTGAGGTTCTCGCGGGTAGTGGTAATCCCATTGAAAGTCGCCGCTACGGTGAGTATATCTCCCGTTTCCAGCACTGAATTCTCTTCAGAGAGGAATGCGCTGCCTGCTCTGGTAATCGCCAGCCACTTGCATTCTGGACCGGTAACCAATTCATCAACCCGCCTGCCATGCCAGGCGCGCGGCACAATTAACTCATAGACTTCGACTTCACCGTTTCCTGCAGAGAAGACGGCATCACCTCTCTCGTCGTCGAGAAGTTCCTCAATCCGTTGAGCGCCCCAACTGGTTGAACTTATCACCTGAATATTGAAGGACTCAAAAATTGGCCTGAACTTTGGATGATAATTTCTTGCCACTACATTCGGTACATGAAAATCAGATTTAGCGACATGACACAAAACCGCATTCAATGCATCATTATTCGTTACCGCTGCAAACGCGTCGCAATTCTCAATTCCTGCGCGTTCCAATGCATCCTGGTCCATACCTGTTCCTTCGAGCGTCTTGCCTTTAAAATCATTCGGCAGATTATTAAAAGCGATGGGATTTTCATCAATCACCGAAACTTTATGCCCTCTCTTAAACAGGTTGTAAGCGAGAGATGTCCCAATTCGTCCACAGCCCACAATGATTACATTCATAGGTTTTCCTTCTCAATCCACCAGATAAGGTACTTCAAGGATCACGATATCTTTACGAGACAGCAGCACCTTTCGCAGCACTTCTGCAGTATTTGAATGCAGACCGTTGGTAATCGCTCGCCGCGGTATAAATTGCGGCACCACAATGCTGATGATTTCGTTTGAATGACGTGTTTTATCGATTTCTTCAATATATTCCAGCAATGGTTCAATAAACAACCTGTAAGGTGACTCTATTACTAACAATCGATACCCTTCTCCCCATTCTTCCCATTTTTCTTCTGTTTTCTGGGTTTCCAACGGATCAATGGAGATGTGAACCGCTGTAATGTCATCAGAGAGTGTTTTGGCATAACGCAGCGCCGTAAGCGTTCCTTTGTGCACACCGGCAAGCAATAACAATACTCTTTGGTGAATAATTTTCACCGGTGGAGAATATTCAGCAAGCGATAAATCCCGCGCCAGACTAACGTAATGTTTGTGAATTGAAGAGAAGATCAGCACCAGAATGGGAATTAAAATCACCACAATATAGGCGCCATCAGCAAACTTGGTAACCGCGAAGATAAGCATGACTACAAATGTGATGATTGCACCAATTCCGTTGATTACCATCTTATGCCGCCAGCCCGGATCAAACTTCAGAATCGAGCCTCGTTCCTTCACCTCAACACCTGGAGCCAGTCTGCCGGATTTCCACCAGCGATGCGCCATACCTGATTGTGAAAGCGTGAAGGAGAGAAAAACCCCAATTGCATAAAGCGGTATAAGCCGGGTGACATTTGCATTAAAGATGATGATTAAGGTGCATGCAACAAGCGCAAGAACAACAATACCTCTTGAAAACACCAAACGACTGCCACGATAAGTCAACTGCCGCGGTAAAAATCCATCCGCAGCGACAATTGCGCTGAGGCGAGGAAAATCAGCGAAGGCAGTATTCGCCGCCATCACCAGAATTGTGGTTGTTGCCGCGATCGTTCCCAGGTAAAGAAGTCCCCTTCCGTTCAGCACCGTGCGGGCTAATTGTGAGATGATCGTTTCCTCTTCAGATGGCATGACCCCGACATGATTACCAAGGAACGAGATCGAGAACATCAACGCTCCCAAGATTAACCCCATGATAATCAGAGTTTTGCCCGCATTCTTGCTGCGAGGTTCTTTAAACGCCGTGATTCCATTTGAAATCGCCTCAACACCAGTGACGGCTGAGGTTCCACTTGCAAAGGCTTTGAGTATCAGAAAGAGTGTGACGGGTTGTGTGATTTGGCTGGTCAGCATATCCATCGGCGGGGAATCTACCTGCCCCAGCGTCCCTGCAAAAAAGCGGATGAAGCCAACAATAATGTTTAAGAACATCATCGCCAGGAAGAAATAGGTTGGAATCGCAAACATGGTGCCTGATTCCTTTAAACCCCGAAGATTGATCATCATCACAAAAAGCACAAAAAATACAGCCAAGGGAACTCTATAGTGTTCAAGAGATGGAAAGGCTGAAATGAGCTGAGCAACCCCTGAGGATATTGAAACAGAAACAGTCAAAATATAGTCCGTTAACAATGCTGTAGCAGCAATCAGAGATGGAATCACCCCAATGTTGTCACGGGCAACAATGTATGAGCCACCGTTGTTCACATAGGCATGAATTGTCTGTTCATATGAAAAAATAAGGATCGCCAGCAGCAGACAAATGGCGATCGCGATAGGCACCGATAAATGAAATGCCCCAGCCCCCGCCACCGCAAGGATGATTAAGATCTCTTGCGGGCCGTAAGCCACGGATGACATCGCGTCTGCCGAAAAAACGGCTAAACCTAAGAACTTGCTAATTGTTTGATGCGGCGCATCAGCCGTAGAAAGCGGTCTGCCGATTAAAACGCGGCTCCAGTTCCTGCCCGGATGATATTCTGTAGCACGGCGAAAAACTGTAGAACCGTTATTTTCTTCAATTTTCATTTTTTCCATCCAACGCCAGTAATGACAAAGGCAGAAATTATACTTTTTGAATTATCTGTGGTCAATCACCAATTTGTGATGATATCACTCTTTTGGAAAAGTAGTGATTTGACTTGGCAGAATCAATCAGAATATAAAACAACGCCCTGGTATGGGCTTAACACGATTCCATTTTTTATTGCTGTAATTTTTACCGGCAAACTGCTGAATAATATTTCTCCAACTGGCTGCGACAGGGCAACATTTTGCGTTTGATCAGTGAAATTAAGCAGCACGATCACATCATCATGATCATTCATGCGGCGAAAGCCAAAAACCTCTACGTTGCCAGTTGATATTTCTTCATACTCTCCACTTTGAAGCGCAGAGTGCAGTTTCCTGAACTTTAACAATTCTCGATAGTAATTTAACATCGAGTCTGATTTGTTTGTCTGCGCGCTGACGTTAACTCCATTAGCAAAATCCGGGTTCACCGGCAGCCATGGCACAACCTCTGGAGGGCTGAAGCCACCGTTAGCGTCTCCTGTCCATTGCATTGGGGTGCGATTGCGATCCCTTCCCTTTATTGCACCTTGCAAAACGGCACTTTTCTCATCTGAACCCATCACTTTTCTTTCAAGGTCGGCATAGAGCAGGCTTAACGGATCTCGGAATTTCTTCGGATCATCAAGCAGTAAATCAGACATGCCGATCTCCTCGCCGTTGTACAAAAATGGGGTCCCTTTTAATGTAAGCAGCATCAGCAAGTGCAGCCTGGCCATCACGTCATTATTTTTGCCATCACCAAAGTAAGTGTACATTCTGGCGGTGTCATGATTGCCCAGTGTATTGCAAGGCCATGCTTTTGGCGGTAATTCGCCCAGGCGCTGGCGTTGATTAGTTCTAACAAGCGCCGCGCTGAGCTGCGGTTTGCGCATTAACGGAAAGTTAAAATTCAGGTGTAATTCGTCATCGCCGTTACCATAGAAGGCAATCGCATCGGTTTCACCGATCAGCACTCTATCTTCATATTCATCGATCACACTTCGCAATTCTTTCATCACATCATGAACTTCGGGAAGGTTGTTCTGGTGACTGAATACCGTCATCCAATATTTCATTACCTCATCATTAGATTTGGGATATGGAATACGGCTGGAGAGCCGATAAAGCCCTTCCTGGTTGAACCCTTCTGCAATTGGAGGATAGGTTTCATCCTCAAACATTGTTCCCACAGCATCGAGCCTGTATCCATCTACACCCATGTCCAACCAAAACCGGGCAGCATTAAACATGGCTTCTTTTACTTGAGGATTATGCCAATTGAGATCAGGCTGCTCCTTGAAAAAATAATGATAGTAATATGAATCCGTCACGGGATCATATTCCCATGCAGAACCGCCAAAAGAGGAGTACCAGTTGTTTGGCGGGTTTCCATTTTTTCCATCCCGCCACATATACCAATCTCGCTTGGGGTTGTCGCGGCTTGATCGCGATTCAATGAACCAGGGATGCTGATCCGAGGTATGATTCAAGACCAGATCAAGTACCAGTTTCATTCCGCGTTGATGCAAGCCGGCGAGAAACTCCTTAAACTCATCGAGCTTGCCATATTCCGGCGCCACATCCTGGTAATCTGAAACATCATAGCCGCAATCCACATAGGGCGAAGGAAAATGAGGAGAAAGCCAGATAGCGTCCACACCGAGCTGCTGTAAGTAATCGAGCTTTGCTATCATTCCTTTGAAATCGCCAATCCCATCTCCGTTACCATCAGCAAAACTACGCGGATAGATCTGATAAAAAACCGCTTCTTGCCACCACTTTAACGAAGTTGCCTGATTCATATACTCTCCTGTTGCTCATTAATGATCATTGCATTAAGGTAAGTGCCATTGATAGTCTGCAGAATGACACGGTCAATTTTATTTTCACGGCTTTCATTAGAAATCGCGCTGACTTGAAGATAATTCCCAGTCAGGCCTATGTTTTTCCAGGTGCCATCAGTCTGTTGATTTGCACTCTCCCAAAGCACATCCATGGATTTACCCACACAACCCTGCGCGTAATCAATTGCGGATTCTTCCACTACCTGACGCATCAGCCTGCCTCTGGCACCCGCCACACTTCCGTGCACTCTTCCTGATAGTTTTGCTGCGGCAGTTCCCGGGCGGGCGGAGTATTTAAACACGTGGCCGCCTGAAAAATTCATCTCGCGCACAAACTTCAGGCTTTCATCAAAATCATCATCACTTTCGCCTGGAAAACCCACTATTATATCGGTGGTAATTGCCAAACCCTGGATGTTCTCACGGGCGAGAGCGAGCAATTCGCGGTAATCCTGCGGTGTCGTGCGCCGAGCCATGCGTTTAAGCGTATTGGTTGAACCTGATTGCAGCGGCAGGTGTAAATGCGGGCACATGCGGGTGTCTTGCCATAATGAGAAAAACCTCTCATCCAAATCCCAGGGTTCTGTTGAAGACAAACGCAGGCGCTCAACGGATGAGTTTCTCAACAGAAACTCAACCAGGTCGGTTAAGGTTTCGCCATGCTCATTGTCTCTGCCCCAGGATCCCAATTGAACGCCGGTCAGTACTACCTCATGAGCGCCGCCGGCAGTCGCGGCTTCTACGGCCTGTAACACCTTGTTTTTTGAAAGCGAAACCGAATTGCCGCGCGCAACCCTGGTAACACAAAATGTGCAATAATTGTCGCAGCCATCCTGCGCTTTGATAAATGCCCTGGTACGCTTACGCACACCCGGTAAAGGGCTTCGGGCTAACGGTTCCAGGTCAAATAAATTGTTCTCGGGCTGAATAATCGATGGAATGCTCTCTTTTTCAGCGTTTGTTATAACCTGCAAGTTTTCAGCAAATTGCGGGAGCGTGTTTGCCTCCAGCGATGCCAGGCATCCGGTAAAAACCACCTTCGCTGCACCTGCCCGTTGCGCCTGCCTCACCTTCTGCCTTGAATCTGATGCAGCCGCAGCAGTAACTGCGCAGGAGTTAACCACAACCAGGTCAGCAAACTGCGGGGTATCGATAATTGTATGCCCCGCAGCGCGAAACTCACCTGCCATTTGCTCGATTTCTGCCTGATTGAGTCGGCAGCCGACAGTATCCAGATAAACTTTCATGATCAGGGCTGCAACACAAGAAAATTATCAAAAAACACAGCAGAACCCGCGCCGTCATAAGTTCCCGCAAAAAGACCGAACTTGCCTGTTGTGAAAGAATCATCCATCACTTTTGCCAAAATCTCATCATTGACGCTCAAGGTAAGCACATTCTCCTGGCAGGTCGCCTGCAGGCGATTTCCTGCGCCGCCGCGCTGAATCTTCTCACTAAAACTGAGGCTGCCATCCTCCGTGTTCATAATCATTGTGCCGTCAACATACTTAAAAATCGCGTAATAGCCGTCGTGAGTATAGAGGAAGCCATAGAAATTTTCATCATCCTGATATCGGCAAATGATGCCGAAATTATCGTTTGTCGAACCCGCTGCAAGGATCGCATCCACTTCAATTCTTGCGTCACTGATTTCGGTTTTATTAACTGACCATTGCAGGCTATTTGGTTCCACAACAGAAAACAACATACCCTCGTATTTGAAACTTATCTTTCCGCCATCACTGTCAGCGCCGCCCCAGCCGTTAGGCGGATTTGAAAAATCATCTTTGAACAAAACGTCTCCTGGTGTGGCAGTCGCTTGCGGCGAGAATACTGCATTTAATTGGCGACAACCTGCCAATCCAAGGGTTAAGAAGATCGCAGCGATTATTAAAACAATCCTGGTTTTTTTAGTCTGATGTTCCATATTATTATTCCCCATTATACCTTTTCGTTGAACGCAATGGGATAAAGGCAGCTCAAACGATTTCATAGGTTTGTTAGATTTTAAAAACATCCAATCTTCATTCACTTTAATTCATTCGTTACTGTATCAAAAGTCCATAGATCTTGAAAAGAGAGAGTGGCGACCATGAACGATCTTGCGTAACGTGTTCACCCAGGGTTTATCATGGTCAGGACCATGCAGGATAGGCATAGATTTGTAAAG
>JAGOVY010000128.1 GCA_018060515.1 Anaerolineaceae bacterium
TCTCTTAAGGCTGGGGGCAAAGGATTCGAACCTCTACTTACTGATCCAGAGTCAGCTGTCCTGCCGTTAGACGAGCCCCCAACAACGCCCCATATTTTACCACAAACCTCCCAATCCAGCAGGTTTTTGTTGAATTCTCAAATATCTTTTATTGCGCCATCTCTTTATAAGGAAATTGTAAAGAATTATCACTCCAATCAAGGTTTTTTTACTCAATAATTTTTATGATCTGGTCCTTTCGGAATCACACAAAATCCTGTGGTAAAATAGAGCGTCTGGTACGCAGCAAGTTACTGCTATCTTTCCGCTCTTGACGGCGCCAACGGTGTTGTTCGAGGGCAAACCCGTGGAAAGGAGGAATCACCATGCGAACATACGAACTTGTTTTAATTTTCCATCCGGAGCTGGATGAAACAGCGCTTAACGACTTGCTCGAAAAAGCCAAAGGATGGATCACTACAAGCGGCGGCAACATTGTAAAAGTGGATGATTGGGGTAAGAAACGTCTCGCCTATCTCATCCGCAAACTTCGCGAAGGCCATTATTATTTGGTCACTGCTGAAATTGCCCCTGAATCACTTGCCGAACTCGATCGCAACCTGCGTTTGCTCGAGCCGCTTATCCGCTACATGATCACCGCAGTTTAGTAGCGCTTGTTGGCTCAAGCCAAGGAGTAATTATGGGTCGTGATTTAAACAAAGTAATGATAATTGGTCATTTAGGGCGCGATCCCGAAATGCGATACACCCCAACCGGTCGACCGGTCACTACATTTACCGTGGCAACCAATCGATTATGGAACACAGCGGATGGTGAGCGGCATTCAGAAACTGAGTGGTTCAACGTCGTCGCCTGGGGCAACCTGGCTGAGATTTGTAAACAATATCTCTCTAAAGGTCAGCAGGTTTATGTTGAAGGACGGCTGCAAACACGGCGCTGGGAAGACTCCGAAGGAGTCAGACGCAGCAATGCCGAAATTGTGGCTTCAGAGATGATGATTCTCGGCGATAAGAAAGAGGCATTACAAGCCTCTAACGACGGTCAGGAACCAGATTTTCAAGCGGATGAAGAGTATCCGTACTAATGGAGTAAAAAATGTCAGAAGAATATACAAATGAAAACGAACGCTTTTCCGGGCCACGGCGTTTTGTAGCCCGCCCTAAGATCTGCCAGTTTTGTGCGGATAAGACGGTCGCGATTGATTACAAGAACATTGATATGCTGCGCCGTTTTGTAACCGAAGATGGCAGAATTCGCCCAAGAAGACAAACCGGCACTTGTGCACGCCATCAGCGCGCTCTGGCTGGCGAAGTTAAGCGCGCCCGGCATATCGCCCTCCTGCCCTTTACTGGCGAACGCTGGGTAGATGCCATCAAATAATGCTGAGACTTCCACCCCATTAACACCCTGAATTATGGGGCTTCAATGGGGTTGAATTTTCGAGTGTTTTCAATATCGAGGTCAAATGACAAGAGACAATACAGAACAGAAACCTAAACCCGTCTCCAAGAAGTATGAAGCCAGACAGCAAAAAGAAAATCGCCAGAAAAAAACTATGATTATCGTTCTGGCCGTAATTGTCGCCGTGGTTGTTCTGCTGGTAGGCTATGGGATTTTACAGGGAACTGTTCTCAAAAACAACAAAGCAGTTGCAAAAGTAAATAATAAAACCATTACGGTAAAGCAATTTGTCAAACGGACGCAGTATGAACGCTTGTCGAATGTTCAAACCTTTACCACTTACGCTGCATCCGGTTATGCGATGTTCTTTCAATCGCAACTGGTTGAGATGCAAAACGCCCTTGATAATTACGTCCAGTTTGGCAGTGATGTACTCGACAGGATGATCAGAGAAGCTGTAATCGCAGAAAAAGCAGCCGAAATGGGTATTACCGTTTCAGAGGAAGACATTAATGCAGAAATCGAAAGTGGCTTCGGTTTCTTCCCGGCCGGCACACCCACCCCAGCGCCAACCTTTGTCTTCCAACCTACTTCTACCATGTCATCGCAGCAATTGGCGCTGGTAACCATCACGCCTACTCCATCGCCTGAGCCAACCGCCACTACAGACCCAAGTGCACCCACCGCGACATCAATACCAGCCACGAGCACACCTGCCGCCGAAGCCACCGCCACCCAGATCATCCCAACACCTACGGAGATGACAAGTGAAGGCTTTAACGAACAATTTAACCTGATGATCAGCGGCATTAATGACCAGTTCCCCTTCACAGAGGCTGACTTCCGCGCTTATGTCAAGAGCCTTCTCATTAACGAGAAGGTATTTGAAGCTGTAACCAAGGATATCACCCGCGAACAGGAAATGGTTTGGGCAAGGCACATCCTGGTAGGTACTGAAGATGAAGCCAAAGCCATCATCGAAAGAGTCAATGACGGTGAAGATTTCGGTGCAGTTGCCAAGGAATTATCCCTCGACACTTCCACAAGTGTGAACGGCGGTGATTTGAGTTGGTTCTCTAAAGGTCAGATGGTTGAGCCTTTTGAAAACGCGGCTTTCGCGCTCAAAATTGGCGAAATTTCTCAACCTGTACAAAGTGACTATGGCTACCATGTGATTCAATTGCTTGGGAAAGAAGTAAGGGAATTAACTGATTCTCAATGGGATTCAATGAAGCAAAAAGTATTTGCTGAATTTATTGAAGAGGCTAAAACTGGTATGGACATCAAGAAGCTGGATGTATGGGCTTCAGTCGCCCCCAGCACACCTTCAATTCCCTCTCAATACCGTATCACTGCTCAATAAGATAAAAACCGCAGGAAAATCTCCTGCGGTTTTTCTTATCTCACCATTTCTTCACTGACTTCATCCAGCCTGAGACTGATGACCTGGCTTGAAGAATCCCTTCCCATTGTTACTCCATAAATTACATCCGCCACCTGAACCGTGTTACGGTTATGCGTAATTACGATGAACTGGGTTTCTTTACTCAGGTCACGCAGCAACTCTGTAAACCTGCCGACATTTGCTTCGTCGAGCATGGCGTCGACTTCATCGAGAATACAAAACGGGGTGGGAGCAACGCGTAGCAGCGAGAAGATCAGCGCAACAGCGGTTAATGACCGTTCGCCGCCTGAAAGCAAAGACAATCCCTGCTCGCGTCTGCCTGGAAGACGCGCTTCAATATCAATTCCGGTTTCTGTCAGGTTATCGCCTTGTGTCATCACCAGACGAGCTGATCCACCGCCGAAAAGACGCGTGAACATTTCCTTAAACTCAACAGCGACGGCATTGAATGTCTTGAGAAACAGTTTGCTCATCAAATCATCCAGCTCGGAGACGATTTGACGCAGATCTTTGTCAGCTTTTTGCAGGTCGTTCATTTGGTTCGTCAGAAAATCATGTCTCTCTTTAACCTCAAGGTATTCATTTCGCGCCTCCGGGTTAATGGCTCCCATACGGCGTAAGAGAGCGCGCTGCCGGTTGATCGACTCTTCAAGCCCTTTTGGCAATTCGGTGAGTAAAACCAGGGTGCCGATGCCCTCCAATGGCAGAGGAGTTGGACCGCTTACATCTTCATTGTATTCCAGGTACACCAAACCAAAATCTTCTTCAATCCTCCGCCTGAGGTTTTCGAGCGCTTCACGACTGCGTGAGTACTCAAGCTGCGCCTGGCTAAACACCCGATCTGCATTTCCCTCCAATTGCTGCAGTTGTGAATACTCATGTTGTAATCCTGAATATTCACTATCCAACTTCTGCAATTCTGTTTCAGCAGGGTCAATTAAAGCACTGTACTCATTAATTGCGATATTGATTTTTTCTTCTGCCATTTTCGCATCTGTAATGGCCGAAACCACCTCTCCGCTTGTAGTTTCTTGTTGTTGTATGCGGGTTTTCAATTGCTCAGCGAGCAAGAGGTTTTGTGAGATCGTTTGCTCAAACTCTTTAACGCGGTTTTCGGCTTCCAACAAGGCTCTTTCTGAAACTGCCAGCGTAGTATTCCAGTGCACAAGCTGGTTTTGAATTTCATCAATGGGAAGGCTGCGAAGTTTTTCGCTAATTTCACGAACACTGCCATCCAGTTTCTCAATGGTTGTTTGTGTTTCATCAACACCCTCTTGAGTTTTCTTGATATCCACTTCAGCGGAGTTAATCTGGCCAGCCAAAACCTCGATTTGGGAGTTTTGCCATTCAAGTTGCTGCTGTAAGCTTGCCAGGTTACGCTCTTTCGCCAAAAACGCGCCGTCAACCTGGCGCAGGTTGGATTGAACTTCCTGGATCTTCTTCTCAAATTCTCTCTTCTCGTTTACAAGTTCCTGCTCTCTGGAACGGATTTTTTCGAGCGCATTTCTTGCTTGGTTAAGTTTTAGTTGGGCGGTTTTCACCAGCTCTTCAAGGTCCTTTTTTTGCCGCGGACGGCTGATGAGGCTGGCATTG
>JAGOVY010000005.1 GCA_018060515.1 Anaerolineaceae bacterium
AAAGGTATAATTATTTTGGTGGGTCATTTCGAGTCTCCTTTTCTGGTTTTAGACACCTTAAGGATACTTCTGACTCACCACTTTTGTTAAGGTTCTGCATTTTACAGAAAGAATGTTACACCAACAAGAAATGAGCAGGATTGATGAAGGAAACCATTATTTGCATACAATAAAAAACATCCCAGTTAATGGTTTACAATCCTCATTATGAAAACAATACCAGAAACAAAGAAAACCCACTGTGGTTGTCTGATCGCGTTCTTGATTGTGGTGATAATATCATTGCTGGTTGTGCCTTTACTTCTACGCGGAATTGGTGCAATGCTGATCTATGCTGACCCTTTGAAAGAAGCGGATGCCGCTGTAGCGTTGACCGGCGACAAAGGAGCACGCGTGGCCGAAGCCGCAAAACTAATGGGAATGAATTATGTCGAGTACCTCTACATAACTTTTACAGATGAGACCGCACGCGACACTTTGTTGTGGCAGGCAAACCAAGCCGGCATCACTGCAGACCTGATTGTGGTAACGGAGATGCAGGTGAATAATACCGTTGATGAAGCCCGAGCAGTAAAAAAACTGGCAACCCAGCGCGGAAATGATTCATTGATGATTATCACCGACCCTTTCCACACGCTCCGTACGAGAATAATTTTCAAAAAAGTGTTTGCCGGTAGCGGGATTAAGATCCAGGTACGACCGGTTGGCAATCATTGGTACCGCTCCAATACTTGGTGGCGTACATCAGAAGGCCGAATGTACACTCTCGAAGAATATTTTAAGATTTTTATGTTCTATTTGGGAAAATACTGATGAATTTTCTCAACCTTTTCTTCAGTATTTACTCTCAAAAATGAGCATTCATATATAATAAGCGCATGCCAATCCCTAAACCCCCCCTTGTCATCGGTATCGCTGGCGGCTCTGGCTCAGGTAAGACCACAGCCGCCGAAATCATTCTGGAAAAAGTAGGCCGGAAGCGCATTGCCTACTTACAGCATGATTCTTATTATCGAGAATTAACCAATTTGCCGCTTAATCAACGGGCGGCTATTAACTTTGATCATCCGGATTCGCTCGAGAACGAATTGATGAAAGAACATATACTTTCGCTGAAAGAATGGAAATCGATTGAGGTGCCGGTATATGATTTCACCACGCATAGCCGCACCAGCGAAAGTGTGCATGTTGAACCAAGACGGGTGATTTTAGTTGAAGGTATATTGATTTTTGCTGAACCTGAGCTGCGCCCGCTTTTTGATGTGAAAATCTTTGTCGACACAGATTCGGATATCCGTTTCATCCGCCGACTGAGACGGGATATTGAGGAGCGCGGCAGAACCACTGACATGGTCGTCAAACAATACCTCACCACAGTGCGCCCAATGCACTTGGATTTTGTTGAACCATCCAAGCGTTATGCAGATGTGGTTATACCCGAAGGCGGATTGAACGAGGTGGCGATGGATATGATTATTGCGAGAATCGAGTCACTGCTTAAAGAAGAAACCAGTAAATGAAGAACCTAAGCGGCTGGAAATTAACCGCTGTCAGGGCTGTTGTTTTTATTGCAGTGATTGTGTTAACTGTTTTCTTGCTGATAAACCGTGATCTTGTCCAGGAACTTGAACCGTTGGGTTATCCCGGGGTTTTCCTTATATCTTTGCTTTCAAACGCCACGTTGATTTTACCTGTTCCAGGCGTTCTGTTTACTTCGGCGATGGGCGCTGTTTTCAGCCCCTTTTGGGTGGCGATTGCTGCAGGCACTGGGGCAACGCTCGGCGAGATGACCGGCTATGCTGCCGGTTTTAGTGGTCAGGGTGTGATTGAAAACCGGGAATGGTATACCAGAGTTCTTGGTTGGATGTCTATATACGGTGGAATCACTGTTTTGGTACTGGCACTTATTCCCAACCCATTTTTTGATTTTGCCGGCATAGCTGCAGGCGCGTTGCGTATGCCCTTATGGAAATATCTCGTTTACAGTTGGATTGGTAAAACAGCGAAAATGATGGTTTTTGCCTTTGGCGGCGCCCAGATTCTCGCTTGGTTCAGCTAATTTTTCTTATTGGGGGGTGAACATTAGGGGTGTATGGATCAATATTCTTACAGCTTAATCGAACAAACAACACAGGTCAGCTCATAAGCCGCATTCTGTTGCCTGGAAAGGTATGCGCGTTGCACGGTTTCCAGACCGATAGCCATCTCTCTTGGCTGGATGTCGCCATCCAGCTCGTGCAGCCTACCCGGGACTCATAAGAAAACGGGCCGCTTCCCGCCGCCGAAGCGGACTTGGTCCCTGCTTGGCCTTGCTCCAGTAAGGGGTTGCCTGGCCGCTGCATTGCTGCAGCGCCGGTGGTCTTTTACACCGCCATTTCACCCTTGCCCTTGTGGGCGGTATGTTTCTGTGGTCCTGTCCGGCGGGTTCTTCCGTAGAATCCCCGCCCCGGGTGTTACCCGGTTACTTGCCCTGTGGAGTGCGGACTTTCCTCGACGCTGAAAAATCAGCGCCGCAGCCATCTGGCTGACCTGTGGTTTTCATCATACTCTTTATAACCTGCTTCGTCAATCTTAAAAATTCGTAATATGGATATGGGATTATAATTGCGTCTGTATATAGATTCTACTTGCACGGACTGCCGTGATTTCATTTGAAAGAGGCGATTATGAGAAAACCTTTTGTAGCGGGTAACTGGAAAATGAACAAAAATGTGGAACAAGCCAGTATGCTGGCGCAGCAATTATTGCCGGGCTTACAGCAGGTTCCAGAGGTTGAGCGGGTGATCTGTCCTCCTTATACTTCATTAATGCTCCTCTCAGCCCAGCTTAAAGGCACCGGTGTGGGAATTGGTGCGCAAAATATGCATTGGGCGGAGTCTGGCGCATATACCGGCGAAATTGCCCCGCAGATGGTGCGCGAGTTTTGCGATTATGTCATTATCGGGCACTCTGAAAGGCGCGCTTATTTTGGCGAAACTGATGAAACTGTAAACAAGAAATTGAAATCAGCGCTGTCGCTGGGGTTAATTCCCATCGTGTGTATCGGTGAAACGCTGGCTGAGTATGAAGCAGGCGTAACTGGTGATGTTATCAACAAACAGGTGTTGGAAGGTTTTAAGGAGATTGAACCGACCCTGGCTTCGATGATTGTGATCGCTTACGAACCCGTGTGGGCGATCGGCACAGGCAAAGCAGCCACCGCAGAAGGAGCCAACGGAGTGTTAAAGGATATCATCCGTCCAGCGCTGGCAGGGTTGTTTGGCTCAGGCTTGGCTCAGAACCTGCGCATATTGTATGGCGGGTCGGTTACCGCAGCGAATGCAGCCGAATACTTTCACCAATCAGATATTGATGGCGCGTTAGTGGGCGGAGCAAGCCTGAAAGTAGAAGAATTCGCAAAAATTGTTGAGGCTGCTAAGCCGTAAATTTTTCGTGTAAGTTAAACAAATAGAATAAGACCCGGGTTTAACCCCGGGTCTTTATTGTTATTATGCGGTTCCGAACTCCCTGTCGCCGGCATCGCCCAAGCCGGGGAGAATATAGCCAACCTCATTGAGGCGTTCGTCCACGGCAGCGAGATGGATTGGCACCTCAGGGTGTGCACTGGTCAGAGTCGCAATCCCCTCAGGCGCGCCGATGATGCCGACAAATTTGATCTTCTTCACACCCCAGTGTTTCAACACATCTACCGTCGCAGTAGCAGAACCGCCAGTGGCCAGCATCGGGTCGAGAATCATACACACCGATACGGTGGGCTCAGTCGGGAGTTTATTGTAGTATTGAACCGGCTTGAGTGTGTTTTCATCGCGATAGATACCGATATGCCAGACTTCAGCCCCTGGCATCAGGTCCCAGACGCCTTCCACCATGCCCAAACCTGCTCGCAAGATAGGTACCAGTCCGATTTTTTCTTTGAGCGCCTTGCCAGTTGCAAGCGCCAGTGGCGTGGTAACCTGAACATCATCGGTAATCAGGTCGGCAGTTGCCTCGTACGCCAGCAAAACGGCAATTTCTCGCACCAATTCACGGAATTTTTTGGGTTCTGTTTGGATATCACGTAGTTTGGCGAGTTTGTGTGCAACCAGCGGATGAGGAGAAACGTGAACATTTGACATAAACGCTCCTTTGGATATTTCTCCAATTATAGCTTAATTGATCATTGCGGAAGATTGTTCTAAATAGATTTCATGTGAATTCGGGGAGAGGGTATAATGGGTTTTATGCCAGCAAATGAAGAACGTATAACCGACCCCAGCCTGAAGCCGGATGACCGCATCGATCAAACCCTGCGCCCATCGAGTTTACGCGAGCTAATCGGGCAAAACCAGGTGAGGCAGAACCTGGAAATCTTGATAGCTGCGGCTAAAGGACGAAAAGAATGCCTTGACCATGTGTTGTTCTACGGCCCGCCCGGGCTGGGAAAAACAACGCTGGCGTATATCCTGGCAAACGAGATGGGAGTGAATATCAAGATCACGTCCGGCCCGGCGATTGAACGTACCGGCGACCTGGCTGCCATCCTTACCAATTTGCGAGAAGGCGATATTCTCTTTATTGATGAAATTCATCGTCTGGGACGCTCAATCGAAGAGGTGTTGTACCCGGCGATGGAAGATTTCTCCCTCGATATCATCATAGGCAAAGGTCCATCTGCGCGTTCGCTGCGCCTCAAGCTTCCACGCTTCACCACGATTGGGGCGACTACGCGTCTGGCGCTGGTGACAGCCCCGCTCAGAGCGCGTTTTGGCGCGGTATATCGTCTTGATTATTATGACCAACCCGCCATGGAAGAAATCGTGCGCCGGGCAGCAGTGTTATTAAACGTTGACAATGACGAAACCGGGATTGAAGAAATCGCCAGACGAGCGCGCGGTACACCGCGAGTAGCGCTGCGCCTGCTGCGCCGGGTGCGCGACTTTACTCAGGTGCGCGCCGATGGAATCATCACCCGTGATGTGGCAATCCAGGCATTAGACTTGCTGGCCGTTGACGCGATGGGTTTGGATGATGTCGACCGGAGGGTGCTGAAGGCGATTATCGAAAAATACAATGGCGGACCGGTTGGGCTGGCTACCATTGCTGCTTCAATCAGCGAAGAAGCCGACACGATTATGGATGTGGTGGAGCCTTATTTGCTTCAACTGGGCTATATTGACCGGACTCCGCAGGGCAGGGTAGCGACTCAGTTAGCTTATGACCATTTACAGCTTACCTCTAAGAAGAAAGACGAACAGCCGCGCCTGATTCCCTGAAAATGCTGACTTCTGATTTTGATTATTCTCTACCACCGGGGTGTATCGCTCAAACGCCTCTGGAACCAAGGCATAATTCACGCCTCATGGTCTTGCAGCGTGATACTGGCACACTCAAAGATGATCATTTCTACAATATTGGAGCGTATCTCAATAGCGGTGATTTATTGGTAATAAACCAATCCAAAGTAATTCCCGCCCGTCTGCGCGCAAGAAAACCCAGCGGTGGAAAGGTGGAGTTATTACTCCTCAAACAGCAATACCCCGGTGTTTGGCAGGCTTTGGTAGGCGGCAAGGGGCTGCGTGCCGGCACTCATGTCCAGGTGGAAAATGGCCCAGAAGTGGAAATTATTGAGGAACTCGAAGGAAGTGAGCGGCTGCTTCGCTTTTTAGGTCCCATTGAAGAGTCGCTAAACCAAATAGGGGAGATGCCGCTTCCACCCTACATCCATGAAAAGCTGCAAGATCCACAGCGATATCAAACAGTTTACGCAGCGGTGAACGGTTCAGCCGCTGCACCGACTGCCGGGCTGCACTTTACTGAAACGCTTATCAGCGAACTGGCTGCTGCGGGGGTCCGCTTTGCCCGCGTCACCCTCCATGTAGGTTTGGATACATTCGCACCGGTGACTGAAGCCAACGCCAGCGAGCATAAGATCCACACTGAATGGTGTGAACTGACCGCAGAAACCGCTGCGCAGATTAATCTGACGCGGCAAGCAGGCGGCAAGGTGGTTGCAGTAGGCACGACCAGTGTGCGTGTGCTGGAGAGTGCTGCTGCTCTGAGCGGGCTGCCGGGGCGGGTGGCGCCATTCCGCGGAGCAACAGGGCTGTTCATTCTGCCCGGCTACCATTTCCAGGTGGTGGATGCCATGATTACTAACTTCCATTTGCCCAAATCTACGCTGCTGATGTTGGTGAGCGCCTTTGCAGGCAAAGAAAGGGTATTTAACGCCTACCAGCAAGCCATAGAACGCGGATACCGTTTTTATTCTTTTGGCGATGCGATGCTGATTCAATAAGAGGATTTATGCCCTGCGAAAAAAATCTGACGCAACTGATTCACGAAATTACCCAATGCCGCGCTTGTCCGCGATTAGTGGCGTGGCGTGAAAAAGTAGGCGAAGACAAACGACGCGCTTTTCTTGATCAAACTTATTGGGCTAAACCTGTGCCCGGGTTTGGAGATCCCAACGCGAAAATTCTGGTTGTGGGGCTTGCCCCTGGTGCACACGGATCCAATCGGACGGGGCGCATGTTTACCGGTGATGCCTCGGGTGAGTTCTTGTTTGCCGCTTTGCATCGGGCGGGGTTTGCCAATCAGCCCCAAAGCCAGAGAATTGATGATGGTTTGGCGTTAAACCAGATGTTTATCACTGCCGTTTGCCGGTGTGTGCCGCCAGACAACAAACCGCTGCCTGCTGAGATTACGAATTGCCTGAGATTTCTCCGCTGTGAAAGAGACCTGCTGCCGTCAATTGAAGGGGTGGTTGCACTGGGGAAGATTGCTTTTGATGTGGTGAAGAAGGAGATTCTCGACACGAAGAGCGAAGAATCGCTCATTCCTTTTGCGCATGGTGTTTTTATAGACCACACTGAGAAACGCCCCTGGATTTTGGGTTCGTATCATCCAAGCAGGCAGAACACGCAAACCGGCAGATTGACGGTGGAGATGTTCGATAGTATTTGGCTGCGAGCTCGAGGGATGATTACTAATTAAGTCTATTTTCGCGCCAGAAACCAGGCACGGGCTGAGGTTCGCTCCAATGGGCTGATCGGGTTAAGGCTTCCGAGTACATCGACAACCCGAAAACCGGCATATTCAAGGCATTTTTCGATTTCGCTGAGTGAAAAACCACGGTTAGTGTGTTTTTCCTCGTATTTTTCCCATTTGTCTTCAACTTTTACGAACCAAGTGATCTTGATGCAGCCAAGATTTTTCTCAAAATCATATTGTGTGCGATGTAATTCGAGCAGGTCTTTCGTTTCTTGCTGGACAAAGCAGGCATTACGCTGCCTTTCTACCGCCAGACCATAAATTGTAACCATATCAAAAAGAAACCAGCCATTGGGTTTAAGCGAGCGATAGATATTATTGAATGTTGATTGCAGATCGCTATTGTTAATCAGATAGTTCAAGCTGCCAAACCAGCAGGTTGCCAGGTCAAATTCGCTTTGAAAGTCGATGAAGCGCATATCTTGATTTTTATAGTCGATGGCGATGTTCTCATTTTTCGCCTGGTGATTTGCCAGCCGCAGCATTTCTTCCGATTGGTCAATACCGGTTACATTCCAACCCTTCTTTGCCATTTCCGCGCAGAAGCTGCCTTCGCCGCAGGCAATATCCAACAGGCGCTTGGAACCGTTGAATGTAATTTTGTATTCTTTCATTAAGGCGGGAAGAATGGCGGCCATCGCTTGTGAGTGACTGCGATAATTACCGCTGGCGTAAATTTGTGCAAATTGGTCAAAAAGGTTCATTTTCTCACCTGGCACCGCTCTATTTACAAAATTTATAATTGAGTTTTACCACACAAGGGTTGATTTGACTATATACCGCAATAAAATGCACCTTGTTTTGGTGCCATAGAGGAATAATAAAAGAGACAGCGAAGAGATTCGCTGTCTCTGGGTTTGACCTTAGCTTGTTAGCTTAGTGACCGATGAGCGCCGTCCAACCAGCGTAAGAGGCAGTCTCTCCGAGTTCAGCTTCGATGCGCAGCAACTGGTTGTATTTTGCCACCCGGTCAGAGCGGGCAGGAGCGCCGGTTTTAATTTGGCCGGTATTGAGCGCAACTGCCAGATCGGCGATGGTGGAATCTTCGGTTTCACCTGAGCGGTGAGAGGTAACGGCGCGCCAGCCGGCGCGTTGGCAGGTTTCAACCGCTTCTATAGTTTCAGTGAGTGTGCCGATTTGGTTTACCTTAACCAGCAGGGCGTTGCAGGCTTGTTCTTTAATCGCACGTTTAACGCGCGCCGTGTTGGTTACCAGCAGGTCATCGCCAACGATTTGAACTTTATGCCCAACTTCTCTGGTCAGCAGTTTCCACGACTCCCAATCATCCTGAGCGAGTCCATCCTCGAGTGAGACAATGGGGTACTGTCGAATCCAGTCTTTCCAGAACTCGACCATCTGCTCGCCGTTAAGTTTCTTGCCTTCTTTGCGCAGGTGATAGGTTTTACTCTCGTCATCGTAGAGTTCTGAAGCAGCAGGGTCAAGTGCGATGCCGATTTCTTCTCCTGCCTTGTACCCGGCTTTTTCTATGGCTTCGAGAATCACCTCGATGGCTTCGTTGTTGGCTTTGAGCGGTGGTGCATAGCCGCCTTCGTCGCCGACCAACGTCGCATAGCCGCGTGATTTCAAGACTGTCTTCAACGCCTGGTAGATTTCAGTTCCCCATCTTAACCCTTCAGCAAAGGAGGGGGCGCCAAGCGGCATCACCATAAATTCTTGTGCATCTGTAGATTGCCAGCCTGTATGAGCGCCGCCATTTAGAATGTTCATCATCGGAACTGGTAGTGTATGCGCGTAAACTCCGCCGAGATAGCGGTAGAGTGGCATGCCTAATGAGTTAGCTGCTGCTTTGGCGACCGCCAGACTGGTGCCGAGGATGGCGTTGGCGCCAAGGCGGGATTTATTGGGGGTGCCATCCAGTTCAATCAACATCTGGTCAATCGCTTTTTGTTCTGTGGCATCCCACCAAACCAGATTGGTGGCGATTTCGTCGTTTACATGTTCCACCGCGTTGAGTACACCTTTACCGTTATAGCGTTTTGTATCGCCATCACGCATTTCAAGCGCTTCATGGATGCCGGTGGATGCGCCTGAGGGCACTGCTGCGGTTCCGGTGGAGCCATCTTCAAGGATGACCTTGACTTCAACGGTTGGGTTTCCACGTGAATCCAGAATCTCGATTCCTTCAACTGATGCAATTTCCATTTTCTTTCTCCCTTATTAATTAGAGGTTATTTATCATCCAAACGGCAGTAAGTATATCGAATTTTCGGCAATTTTGCTGGTATTTCAAATTAAAATACGCAGTTTGTCAACAACGCGCTGCGTACAATTACCGTCAGCGAAGGTACAAATCTCTCTGACAATTTTACGTCGGCCTTCTGCGCGCAAGCCCGGGTTTGTGAAACCCTCGTTTACGGCGCGAATCATATCTTCACCTGAGGTGACCACATCCAAGCCGCCAGAGCGGGTGATGGGGATGTAGTGTTCACGGAGGTAAAGTTCTTTCAGCACACGATCGTATTTCTTGCTTAACCCCGGGTCGTAAGCAGGCCCGATTTGCGGACGATCATAAACTGAACCATCGACAGAAAGTGTGGAGGATGAATTAATTTGAACAGCACAGTGTGCCAGCGTGGAACAGAGTTGTTCGATATCCGCCCGGGTGATGTTGATCTGTCCTCTTTTTTCGCTTGCCTGCCAGCTCTGATCAACCCAGGTATTCTTTGCTGCCGCCAGGACGCTCTGCCAGCGATCAGAACCGTCACCAGGGTGCCGGCGGAATAGAATCACGGGGTTTGCGGGAATCTCGCCGCTGGTGATGGCATCATCAAGCTGCTTGAGGAATAACGGCTCATTGGGGACGATCTTGTCAGTGCCGCCGCCGAAGAGGATGACGGGACGGTCGAGCGGCAGGGAGAGCTTTGCCCGCCAATCGGCTTCATCCATCACGTAGGATGCGTCATAATAAAAGTCGAATTGGGCTGGTCCTGTGATGGTGATTTTTTCAGTTGTGATGTAGGGGTATGCGCGTAGCAATTCATCGTGGTTGTAATGGTTCCACACAAAGTAATGCTCAAAAGGTACGGGCAAGCGGGTGCGGGTTGTTACGTTATCAAACGAGAGTATGGAAGTAATAATTCTGATGCCGCGTTTGTCGGCGCAGCGCAAGAGTGGTTCTTCCTTGTTGACGAAGGGTGTGACAGAAAAAACAACATCTGGTTTTGCAGCAGCGAGGATCGCATCGAAGTCTGCCTGATTTGAATCCGTCCAGAACAAGGCTTCTTCTTCAGCGAGCAGATTGGGGATGCGGGAAGAATTCGCGATTTTCAAGCGGTCAGTAATCACCTTTTTTTCATAAGAAAGGCGTTCGCGAAATGACAGGAGCGAACCCTCGCGCCGTATATCAATGAGGGTGGTATTGGTCTTGCGGTCAAACTTGTGCCAGAGGTTGACCAATTCACGAGTTTCTTTAAAACGCGGACTAAAGGTAAAGTTCGGCACTTGGAAGATTTCACAGCCTAAGCGCTTGAAGTCTTCTTCAAGCTCGGTATCCTGCCAGCTCAACGCAATCAATGGCTGAGAGAACTCGGTGAGTTTGTCGAGCATTCCGGTTCTTAGAATATAACGCACGGAGAAATGTGTAAAAATGGGGATTAATAATCGGGGTTTAGACATTGAGTTTCAAATCATTCTTTTATATAGAATTTTTTCCAAGACCGCACAACAACTCAGCTATTATACCTGTTTGGCTGGCCTTTTGGGTTGCTGTGGATGTGCAACCAATGTGATAAACGAAAATTGCTTTCCATGGAGCGTGAGCAGAAAGAGTTGCCCCTAAAAGAAAAACATCAGGGCGGCGCTGCCAGAATATAAGTTCAAATCATTTTGGCAGTTTTTACAAACCACTCATTGCAGGTTAGTTTTCACTTGGAGGGTTGCTAAGCAGCGGCGGGTCAAGGTATTCAATTCCGGCATTGAGCGCGGCTGCGCGCATGAAGGCGATAAAAAGCGGGTGCGCTCGTGTCGGCCGGGATAGGAATTCGGGATGGAATTGGCAGCCAAGCATGAAGGGATGATCTTTCAATTCCACAATTTCAACCAACGCCTTATCCGGTGAAAGCCCTGAGAAGAGCATACCGTTATCAGAAAAGCGTTGGCGATATTGATTATTAAACTCGAAACGGTGACGGTGGCGCTCATCAATTCTGTCGCAGCCATAAGCTTGGGCTGCGATGCTGCCAGGCAGCAAATCGCATGGATACAAACCCAAGCGCATCGTGCCGCCTAAATCTTGAATGCTTTTTTGGTCTGGCAGCAAGTCGATCACCGGGTTAGCGGTGGAGTGGTCAAATTCGGTGGAATTCACCTGATCTGACTTGAGAATGTACCTGCCAAATTCTACGCACAAAAGCTGCATTCCCAGGCAGATACCCAAATATGGTGTCAGGCTGGAGCGGGCATAATTGGCAGCGTTAATCTTACCCTCTATGCCGCGGTTGCCAAAACCGCCTGGCACGAGTATGCCGTTCATGTTTTGCAATGTTTCGTGGGAATTACCCTTCTCCAAATCGGATGATTGCACCCAATGCAAGTCGAGCTCTAACCCCAGAGAAAGGGCAGCGTGATTGAGGGCTTCTTTTACGCTGAGGTAGGCATCATGGAGTTCAACGTATTTTCCTACCAGGGCTATTGAAACCACAGGTCTTTCTTTTTTCGTTTCACGCACCAGGGTTTCCCAGCCTGAAAGGTCAGGTTTTTTTCTGGGTTCCAAATTAAATCGCTCCAGCAAGTACTCTCCCACCTGTTCCTTTTCAAGCAGCAGGGGAATCTCATAGAGTACAGGCATGGTAACCATGGGGATTACTGCGCGCTTTTCAACGTCACAAAATTGGGCGATTTTCTCGCGGATACTATCATGAACCGGCTTGTCGCTGCGGGCGATGATCATATCTGGCGAAATGCCAATCGAACGTAATTCAGCCACCGAGTGTTGGGTTGGCTTAGTCTTAATCTCATCGGTGGCGCCTATGTATGGCAGCCAGGTGACATGAATGCTGATTGTGTTATCGCGCCCCAGGTCAGAGCGCAGCTGCCTGAGCGCTTCGAGGAAGGGCAAGCTTTCGATATCGCCAACCGTACCGCCAACCTCGAGGAGAACAATATCCGCGCCAGTAGATTTGGCGGCGAGACCAATGCGTCGTTTGATTTCGTTGGTAATGTGAGGGATTACCTGTATCGTTCCGCCAAGATAATCGCCATGGCGTTCTTTGGCAATCACTTCTGCATACACCTGGCCGGTTGTCATATTGCATACTTTGTTCAGGCGGATATCGATAAAGCGTTCATAGTGACCGAGGTCAAGGTCAGTTTCTGCACCATCATCGGTAACGAATACTTCGCCATGTTGATAGGGGCTCATCGTACCAGGATCAACATTAATATACGGATCCAGTTTCTGCGCGGCAATTTTATACCCCCGTTCTTTGAGGATCAAACCGACTGACGCAGCCGTTACCCCTTTTCCGACTGAGCTTACCACACCACCTGTAATGAATATGTATTTTGTCATTTTAACTCCAGTCAGGTTATAAAAGAAGCGAGGAGGGTGTTTTATCCACGTCCTCCTCGGTCGTATCCTCACTAAATTGGAATGTCGATTATTTTCATAAGGCAAACTTCACTTTAAAGAAGTGTATCATAAAGTTGTTCAGGTATGGTTGAAAAAACCATCCCGCGGGATGGTTTTTGTATGTTAGGTGGTTTGAACTTTGTTTTCGAGAGTGCGGGCGAGGATTTCATCCTGTTCAGAAGAGGATGCCTTCGCTTTGCGCGCCTCTGATTTTTGCTTGTTCTTGGCTTTTTCCATTGCAGCTCGCATCGCCAATTCCATGGAGGTTGGTTCGGGTTCTGCTGGTTCATTCACAGATTCAAGGATGGCTGAATTGTCGTACTCGGTTTTTTGGCGCGGTTTACGCTGAGCTTTTTTCTCTCGTTGTGGGGCCGGAGAGCTGGCTGGCGTGGGTGCGGGTCTTTCTGTTACGACGACTTCAGGCTCGGGCTGGATTGCTTTAATGCTCAATTTAATCTGTTTCTTGCGCCGATTGACATCAATAATCTGGGCTTCAACTTCTTCGCCCTCTTTGATGACGTCAGAAGGAACTTTTACATAACCATGCGCCATTTCACTGATGTGAACCAAGCCTGGTCTTTCTGCACCGATTTCGACAAAGGCGCCGAATTTTTCAAGGCGAACAACTTTCCCTTTTACGGTGTCACCGACTTTTACCTCACGCCATTCAAGTTCAAGAGGTTTGATCATCGTCATTTCAATGCGTTCTTCTTCGTCTTTATGGGCAATTTTCTTTACCCAGACGTCAATCTCATCCCCAGGTTTCAGAACTTCATCTGCCTTTTTATTGGGTGCATCTTCAGGAATTACAATTTGTGAAACATGTAATAAAGCCGGTTTACCGACACCAATATCAAGGGCTGCACCAGCCAGTGTTACCTTTAAAACTCGGGCTTTGAATTGCTTTTTTAGTTCGAGGTTGGTCTTTTCTTGTGAATCAGCGCTCATAATTTCTCGTTTTCTCTTTCCATAAACGTGGGTTAACGAAGCAGGATTATACCTCTTGCCTCAAGATCTGTCAATTAATAAGCTGGAAAACACAGGTTTTCAGGATCAAAAACCATTCTTTAGCACTTCGATTGCTTTTTCCAGTTGACGGTCAAATTCTTCTTCGATGTCCTGCTCTGTCAATTCAACCACAAAATCGGGTTCGAGTCCGGTGCCGTGAATCAACCGGCCGTTGGGTGTGAGCCAGCGCGCGACAGTAATTTTCACCGCGCCTTGGTTGTCTTCCAATGGAATCCAATTTTGGACGGATCCCTTGCCGAATGTGGTGGTGCCGACGATTTTTCCGCGTTGGTAGTCTTGAATCGCTCCGGCTGTAATTTCTGAAGCTGAGGCCGATCCTTCATTAACCAAGACCACCAGTGGAATTTTGGTTGCCAACCCGCCAGGAAGCGCTTCCAGGACTGTTTCTTCCCCGCTGCCCATGCGTTCGATCATCACCGGACCGGAACCGATGAATTGAGAGATAATTTCAATGGCGGTATCAACATAGCCGCCGCCGTTGTTGCGCAGATCTAAAATGAGGCCATCAGGGTTCTGTGCCAATAACTCGCGCAGCGCAACTTTGAAATCTCTTGAGCTTTGATCTCCGAAGGTAAACAAGGCGATATAACCAATATTCTCTCCTTCGAGCATACGGCTTTCAACACTCGGGACGTTGATTATTGCCCGCTGAAGGGTGATATCGATTGTTTCGTCAGGGGAGGAGCGTTTAATTGTCAGAACAAGGGTAGTACCTTCGGGGCCTTTAACAGATTGCAGCACGATGTTCGGATCAACTCCGACTACATTATTCCCATCCACTGCAATGATTAAATCGCCGCTTTTCAAGCCGGCTGCTTCAGCTGGAGAGTTCGGCATTGGGCTGATGATGGTGAGATATTCGCCGCTGGTATCCACCCAGGCACCGATACCGCCATACGATCCTTCAAGTGGCGCGGTGGCTTGTTCGTATTCTATAGGCGTCATGTAGGCTGAGTGCTGATCACCCAACGAGTCGAGCATCCCGCGAATTGCGCCCTGCATGAGTTTGACATCATCAACCGGTTGGTCAACAAACTGATCATGGACAATGTCCCATGATTCCCAGAAGGGTTTAAACAGCTCTTCACGCGTTTCCGGTGCGGTTGCGGCTGTTCCTTCTGTTGGCGAGTTCTCTTTGTTTGTGGAGAAATTGGGTACAAGTGTTTCGAGTGGCGATTGAGATGGAATCAGCCATCCCAGGAGCACACCGCCTGAAAATGAGCCAGCCAGTAATAAGAGTGCCAAGAAAATCAACAGGATTTTAATACCTGTGTTATTGTTTTTCATTCATTCACCTCGTTGGGATGTTCATTGTTCATATTTTGTAGTTTTTCAGCCTCAGGGTTCAGCTGCTGAACTTTGGTTGATAGTTCATTGAGTTTTTTGTTCTCCGCACCAAACGGGTCGCGCAAGGTGGTGCCTGCATTTTGCATCATTGAAATCCAGGTTTGGTCTTTGCTATTCTTTTTTGCATGTGTAAATAAGGAGACAAACAAGCCGATTGTTAAGAAAACTACGAAAATAATCAATAACCAACCGAAAAGTGAAATTGAGTTTCCCGCCATTTAGAACCTTTCGGGTGCCGGCTTGTCTGTGGGTATCACGTCTGGCAGATCTGCAATGGTGAGAATTGCCGCATCGGCGTGAGGGCAGCGTACGTCTGTGCCCACTTGAATTGTGAAGAAGCCCATTTCGCGGGCAGTAGCTAAATTGCGCGGTGAATCGTCAATCATGACACAATCAGCTGTTGAAACAATGCCGCTGATTTCAATCGCCTTTTGAAAGGCATCTGTCAGCGGTTTACAGTAAGGCGAAAGCTGTAGAATGTCGATAATCTCTGGGAAGAACTCTTCAATTCCGAGCGCAGCAAGCACTCTTTCAGCATGCTCTTTATTAGCATTGGTGAAAATTACTTTACGGGCTGAATAGAGAGACAGTGTATCTACCAGGGCGAGATCCTCTTGAAGATAACGGTTGATGGGAATATCATGGACAAAATCGAGAAAGTGCTTTTCATCAATCCCATAACGGGTGCTTAACCCGCGAAGGGTGGTGCCGTATTCGAGAAAAAGCTCTTCTCGCAGTTCGGAAACTTCTTGCTGCGGGATCTTGAGCAAATCCATAATAAATGTATCCATGCGTGAGCCGATTGCCTGCCAAATTCCCGATGTAGCAGGATAGAGCGTTTCATCTAAATCGAAAAACATGGTTTCGAAACTCATAGCGGTTAGTATACCCTTATTTCTGTCCAGAGGATAAACACATATCCTTAAAAGCGGTGAGATATAATAGAAGCATAATGAAGATCCAGATCCTTCCTGATGAATTGGCATCTCAAATCGCGGCGGGCGAAGTTGTGGAACGCCCAGCCTCTGTGGTTAAAGAATTGGTTGAAAATGCAATCGATGCCGATTCCAGGCGCATTAGCATTCGCATATGCGACGCGGGCAGAACCTTGATTGAGGTGAGCGATGATGGGTCGGGAATTCCGCCCGCTGAAATTCCACTGGCAGTTGCGCGCCATGCAACAAGCAAGATCAATGCAGCCGAAGATCTTTTTCACATTCGCACATTGGGTTTTCGCGGAGAAGCTTTATCCTCCATTGGCGCTGTCTCACGCATGAGAATTACATCACAGAATATCGGTCAGAAGATTGGGAGTGTTGTCTTGGTGGAGGGAGGGAAGACGATCAGCATTAATCCCATTGGAGGCGTAAGCGGGACTGTAGTTCAAGTGAATGATCTGTTCTACAATACACCCGCTCGCTTGAAATTTCTTAAGCGAGATCTGACTGAAAAACAGCAAATCGACGGCCTGGTGACTCGTTACAGCCTGGCTTACCCAGATAAAGCCATTCATCTCGACCATGACGGTAAAACTGTATTGCAGACGACTGGGAATGGCAATCGGCGTGAGATTCTGGCGCAGCTTTATGGGGTAGATCTGGCACGGCAGTTGCTTGAAGTGATCTTTGAAGAAGGAAAATCAACCATCACGGGTTTTATCAGCCCGATCTCGGTCAATCGATCTAATCGGAAAGACATAACATTCTTCGTGAATGGTCGCTGGGTGCAAGATTCTGCCTTGATCAGCGCTTTATTGAAAGCTTATCAAACTTATCTGATGGTCGGACGCTATCCCCTTTCTATTTTATTCATTGAGATCGACCCTGAAGATGTGGATGTAAACGTCCATCCGGCAAAATCAGAAGTACGTTTTAAGAAACCTGACGAGATATTTTCCACTGTGCAGCGAGCGGTCAGAAGGGCACTGATGGCTTATTCGCCTGTGCCCCAAATTGCACCAACACCCTGGCGCAGCGAACCCTGGTTTTCAACCTCTGGTATGGATACAGGAACAAAAATCAGCGCTTCAACGCCTGAGGGACTCTCGCAACAGCCTGAGGCTGAAAATGAGAGAGTCACAGATGCGAATGGCGAGCAGGCGCAGCTTGTATCTGGCATCCCGCTGCTGCGCCTGATCGGGCAGATAGGTGCGACGTACCTGGTGGCAGAAGGACCTGACGGCCTGTATTTGATTGATCAACATGCGGCGCATGAGCGGGTTTTGTTTGAAAAAATGAGTCGTCAAAAAGGAAAAATTGCTACACAGGCATTGCTTGAGCCGGAATTAATCCAAATGCCGCCGCAATCCGCCAGCATTCTGGAGGAAAACCTGAGGCTTCTCAATGAAATTGGGTTTGAACTCGAAGAATTTGGGCAAAATACATTTCGCTTATCTGCCATGCCGGCGATTTTCGGTCAGAGAGACCCGCGCGCTGCCATCAGCAGCGTGGTAGAAGATTTCGAAGAGGATGAGACGCCGCTCGCAGGTTTAATTGAGGAAAAAATGATCGCGCGCATCTGCAAGCGGATGGCGATTAAAGGCGGGTCTGTGCTCTCTGTTGAAGAACAAAACGAACTCATGCGCAGCCTTGAGGCTTGTGCGTCGCCGAGAACTTGCCCGCACGGACGCCCCACGATGATTCATCTTTCGGTGGAATTGTTGGAACGCCAGTTTGGACGCCGCGGCGCGCGGTCCAGTTAACTTCTTTAAATCATCCGTTTGAGCTTTTCAACAATTCTCGGCAGGCTCTCCGCGATATCCATATTGAGGGTTACTTCTGCATACTGATCGAGAAAAGTGGGCGTAAAGTTGATGATGACAATTTTACAGCCTTGATGTTGCGCCAATGCCGGCAGAGATGAGGCTGGGGCAACCTCCAAAGAGGAACCGGCAATCAGCATCAAGTCGGCTTGCAGGGTTTCACGCTCAGCATGTTCCCAGGCATTCACAGGCAGGGCTTCTTCAAACAGGGTGATATCCGGTTTGAGGATTGCGTTGCAGCGAGGACAGAGAGGGATTTTTCCGGCAAGTATGGCAGCGTAAACGTGTTTTAACTGTTGTATTTGAAAATGGCACACAGGGCAGTAAAAGCGCTTCATAGAGCCGTGTAACTCAATCACAACTGCGGAACCTGCCTTTTGATGCAGCCCGTCTATATTTTGCGTGATGATTGCTTTGAGGATACCCATCTGTTCAATTTCTACCAGTGAATGATGAGCCGGGTTGGGCCGCGCCTGCAATGAGGTTTCGAGCAGTGGACGAAGCCAATTGAAAAACCTGTCGGGGTGGTGACGAAAGGCAGTGGCAGAGGCAACAAGCATAGGGTTCGAGGTTTCCCATAAGCCGGTGCCAGCGCTGCGAAAATCTGGAATGCCTGAACGGGTTGAGATTCCCGCGCCGGAAAATACAACACAGTGGTTGGACTGGGCGATGAGCTGCGCGATTTGGTGTATAGCGGGGTTGTTTTTATCTTCCATTTTTTCGGTTTTCTTTAGTTTAGCATATTCCGCAGCACCCAAAAACAAAGCTCAGAAGCAGGCGAGATGCTGATGCTATAATTTATTTATGGATTTACTGGCATTCAAGAGCACGCTGATCGATTTGTGCCGTATTAACCCCTCTAAGCCGGTGCTGTTAGGTTTTTCAGGCGGACCGGATTCTGTATGCCTGTTAACCCTTTTGCTTGCCAGCGGTGTACCTTTAATCGCGGCGCACCTGGACCATTCTTTAAGGCCCAATTCAGCGCTTGAAAGCGCTCAGGTTGAGGAAATATGCGCAAAGCTTGGAGTGCGCTGCGTGATTAAAAAGGCGGATGTAAGAGAATATGCCTTAACCCGCCGCATATCCATTGAAGAAGCTGCAAGAGAGGTACGCTACGAGTTTCTCTTTACAACAGCAGCCGCTGAGAACGCTCAGGCAGTGCTCACCGGTCACCATGCCGATGATCAAGTAGAAACCGTGCTGATGCACCTGCTGCGCGGAAGCGGGCTCAGTGGGCTTGCCGGCATGCGGATGGTTTCGTTGCCCAATCCTTGGAGCGAATGCATTCCCTTAGTAAGACCGATGCTGTACATCGGCAAGGCAGAAATCGACCGGCACCTGCAATCGGTGCCGATCCAGCCGATTCTGGATGAATCCAACCTTGATGCGGGGTTTTTCCGAAATCGGATCAGGCATGAACTTCTCCCGATACTCGAGACCTACAATCCGCAATTTCGCGAACGGCTTATCAATACAGCTGAGGTAGTGACGCTGGAAGATGATTTCATGCTGGAGATGACTGAGGCTGCCTGGAAAACTGCGCTCTTGGAACGTGGCTCTGCCTATCTTGTGTTTGATCGGAAAGCCATCACTGCGCTCAGTCCGGCGATTTTACGCCGCCTGCTGCGCAAAGCCTTGAAAACAATCAACGCATCACTGCGCGACATTGACTTTACCCTTATCGCCAGGGCAAGTAATTTTTGTTTCTCTCCATCCCGAACGAACCACATTGATTTGGCCGCTGGTATCGAAATGTTTTATTACCTAAAAGACAGGTTGGTTATCGCCCTGAGGGAGGATGCTTTACATGAACTTTGGCCGCAGGCTGCGGGGGATGAAGATACACCTATCACGCTGCCGGGCATTACGCGCCTCAACGAAACTTGGTTGTTTCACTCTTCAGTTGAAGACAATTACTTGAAAACTGATGATGCTTACATCGCGCAGTTTGACGCCGATAAATTGCCAGGCAGTTTATTGCTCAGCCGCTTCAAACCTGGGGAGCGTTTCTCCCCCTTTGGCGCGCAATCACATACACTAAAATTAGGAGATTTTTGGACAAATCAAGGGCTGCCTGCTCGAGCCAGAGGAAAATGGCCACTGCTTCGCTGCGGCAACATGCTTGCCTGGGTGCCGGGTTTTCGGATTGCACAGGATTTACGCGTCAGTGAAACGACTGAAAAAATCATCCGAGTGATATTATGTAAAGCAAAACCGCCGCATTAGAAGCGACGGTTGAAATTGACGAAGGGGGTTACTCTCCGGCAAGTTGGCGGAGTTTGGTACTGAATTCACGCCATTGAATTTTGGAAATCCCCAATTTTTGGCGCAAAATATCCTTATCCATGGGCGACTTCCAATCGTTCAAGGCGCTTGTCCAGCGGCACATATTGAAAGAAAGGTGTTTGGATAAGCCCGCGTCTTGTCCTATTTCTTCGAGCAGATACTCCAGGCGGCGCGGTGACCAGGGGAAAACCGTTTCAAGCGGAAAGTACTGCGCAGTGTATTCGTGAAAGGCATCAACCCAATCATTGGTTAGCGGGATGTTGCGCTCTTTGTAGCGGCTGCCGCTGGCCGAGTAGCGAACAAAGAGACGCGGGCCTTTGGGACTCACCAAGTCGATATGGTTGAGGGTTAATGCAAGACACTCTCCCTTTTTTATGGCAGTCGTCAGCAGCAAGCTAAGCAAAGTGTACGGCCGGGAGTCGGGGTTGGCGGCTGTGCGCAGATTCCTGGCTGAGTCGAGGACCAGCGCTTCTTCTTCAGGGGTGAGCACCAATGGCAGAGGACTGATGACGTTTTTGTAAAGGACTTTCTCGGAAGGGTCAATTGGCAGCCGACCGGAAAGGGTAAGCCAGCGGAAAAATGATTTGATCGAAGTAATGCGGCGCGATAGGCTTTTTGGGCTGCAACTAACCGGACGGTCGTTTTCGAGCCAGGAGAGGAAGCGGTTTATATCATTAGTTGTGATACTGCCTATGCTGGTGTCAGGAGGGAAATAGCTGGCAAAAAGCTTTATATCGCCGATGAATGCTTTCACGGTGAAATGCGAGCGCCCCTGATCGTACAGATAAATCTCCCACGAGCGTAAGGCAGGGGAAAGCGGAGTTTCGGAAGTGATATGCAGTTCAGGTAGTGTATTCATCTTTTTAGCTCATCTTTCGCGGAAAAATGCGCATAGTATTATTAATTCATACTATACAAGCTTATTCAATGCTTGTCAATATGCAATAATTATGCCGAATCAGGGGTAAATCGCGCGGCGAATGGTTTCAGCAATCGCTTCAAAGTCAGGAATCAAGACCCAAGATCCATTTTCAGGGACGATATATGGCGTAGTTTGATCTTCTGTGATCGCATAACGTTGAATAAGTTCAGGGTTTGCCAGAATATCGGCAGCCAATGGCATCAGCGTCACAACAAGGTCGAGTGGAACATTGGTTTCAACGCTGTTAATGAAAAGGTTGAATAATTCAGGCGCTCGGCTGACCGCATTAAGGCTGATCATTTTCTTTGCAATGGCATAAACGACTTCTTGCGCGCGACGGGTGCGGTCAAAATCGCTGGTGGAGGAGCGCGAGCGAACATACCACAGGGCAGTTTTGCCATTCATTGTGTTTAAACCAGAGGGTATGTAGCACATCTTGTCAACCGCTTGGGGCAGGTCGCAGCGATCATACAATTCGTAATATGCATTTACCGTAATGCCGCCAAGCGCGTCAATGATGTGTGTAAACCCGTAAAAATTCGTGATCATGTAATAATCCACTGGCACATCAAAGTTGTAGAGCAGGGTTTCAGCGGTTAGATCAAACCCTCCTTTTGCCTGGGTGGTATTAATTCGCTCGTAGCCAAAACCAGGGATATAAACATACAGGTCACGCGGGAATGAAAGCAACGCGGCGGTTTTCTGTACCGGGTTCAATGACAACAACAACACCACATCAGTTCGGAAACCTGCCTCTGGGCGCCAGTCGGAACCCAACAGCAGGATATTTACCTGGTCTTCAGGACGAGGCAGGCCAAGTGAAATCATTCCTGTTTGCGGTGTTATAGTCGGCGATACTGTGGCGCTGGGTGTGTTGGTTAAAGTAGGCAGATTATCGGTGGAATGAGCTTGAGGAAGAAAAGGGGTGGGGGTGGCGGTGAAATGGTTTGGGTCAGGCAGTTGAGTGGAATTATTCCTACTGAAGCTTGGGAGGATTGAGCAGCCAATGATGCTGATTAACACTGCCATAAGGATGACCCATTTTTGCCTTCGCATACAGGCAATTCTACTCCAAATGGCGGCTGGCTGATAAATCGCATGTTGACAGCACCAATGTCAGTCATTATGGTTGACATTCTTCAAGAGTCTGTTAAAATATCTCTCTGGAAAGCCGAAGTGGCGGAATTGGCAGACGCGCTACGTTCAGGGCGTAGTGAGCTTACGCTCGTGAGGGTTCAAATCCCTCCTTCGGCACCTCAAAAACCCGCAGAAACCCTGCGGGTTTTCTCTTGTCCCTGCCTCAAGAATAAGGTAAGATTAATTTAATGCAAAACTTTTTACAGAAAATAAAAGCATCAATGGATTTGAAGAAAATCGGGCTGATTGCTGCGGCAATTATCCTCCTTCTGTTGGCGATGGATCTCAACAGCCGATTAAACGAATTGTCACGCCTGACGGCGCAGCGTGATAAAGTAGCTACTTCTGTTGCCGAGCTTGAAAGCACGTACGCCATGCTCAGCACACAGGTGGAATTTGCCAGGTCAGATGGGGCGGTAGAAGAGTGGGCGTATACTGAAGGAAAAATGGTCAGGCCAGGCGAGGTTCTGGTGATTCCACTTTCGCCGCCAGGTACCACACCACAGCCGGTTGTAATTCCCACGCAGATTGCCCCACCTGTTCAAAACTGGGAAGTTTGGTTTGCGTTAATCGTCGGCAGGTGAGGATCTCCTGCTGTGAGGTTGGCTTGTTGGAAGGCGGTGCAGCGCGAGCATGGTGAGGTCGTCTGACGGCGGTTCACCTTTACGGAAGCGATCAATGATCTCCTCCAAGTTTTGCAGCAAATCACTGGCTGCCTCGTAAGAATTCTCCCTTAATGCTTCAACCAAGCGTGACTCTGAAAACAAGTCTCCTGTTGATGAGAAAGCCTCGGTGACCCCATCGGTGTATAACAGCATGGTGTCACGTTCTTTGATTTTTAGTTTATGGCTGGCGTATGTGGCATTTTCTACCACGCCCAGCGCAATTCCACCTTTCTTTAAATGCTCAATTTTCTGCGTGTTCCCTCTGAAGAGCAGCGGTAAATTGTGACCAGCGTTGGCATACTCCATAATCCCGGTTACGGGGTCGAGCAGTGCGAAAATTGCCGTAACAAACATACCATTTTGCGATTCTTCAACGAGCAACTCATTCACCCGCTTGAGCACTTCTGCCGGTGAATCAAGCGTTTGGATTGCCGAGCGGATCAGAGTTCGGGTGACAGTCATGTAAAGTGCGGCCGGCATCCCTTTATCGGCGACATCCGCGATAACGATGCCCAGACGGTTGTCTCTGGTTTTGAAGAAATCGTAAAAATCTCCGCCTACTTCACGTGCTGTTCTCCAGCGCAGGTCAAAATCCCATCCCTGAAGGGTAGGCAGAGTATGCGGAAGGAAGGCTTTTTGAATTTGCCTGGCAAGCTGAAGTTCGCGTTCCACGCGCTCGCGTCCGACCATTTCGATTTTTAATCTCTCATTTTGGATGGCGAGCGAGGTTTGTTGAGCCACACCTTTAATCAATTCAACGCGTTTTTGATGATAAGCGGTTTGGATATTGGTTTCACGTGCAAGCAGCACGCCATATTTCTCTTCCAGAATCCCCAACGGAAAACCCAGCAGCCAGCTTGACCCTTCTGTTGTTATTGAGGGGTATTCCTGATCGCATTCGAGCGTTTTCCAAAGTTTGCTGGACTGTTCAGGGTCGTCCAGCCGGCAGGCAGCCATCTGATCACTTTCGATTAGCTTATCAAGCAGCGGAAACTCGCCGGAAAAATACATCTGTTCGATGATTTGGTTTTCTTCATCACGGCTTGGGGCGACAGCTTTGGCGGGAGTAAAACTGAGATTTTGCTTATCCCAAAGGTAGATTGCGCAGGTATCTACGCCTGCAAGGATGGGCATTAGCTGCACGATGGTATCAAGGATGTTATCCAGGTTGCTTTGACTGACAACAGCCTGCGCCACTTGTAACAAAACGGCGGTAATATAAGCTTCTTCCTGCCTGTTTTCGAGAAGCCTGATATTCTCAAGACCTACGGCAGTTTGCTGCGCTATTCCTTGTAAAATGGCGAGGGTTTGATCTGTGAATTTCACCTCAAGACCGGCGTTGTTTTGGCTGTTATGCGAGACCAGCAGACCGCCTTGCAAATCACCATGTGCTAACAGCGGAACCAACACAAGCGTGCGTTTTTCATCCATTTGAGCCATAGAGGTTAAACCCAGCTCATCGACCGGGTTGTGGATGAAAACAGGCGACAGGGTAGCTTTGAGTTTCAATAAAGCAATTGCATCCGCATCTGATACTATTTTTTCATTACTTGCAGGTTGAAAGCCGTACCAGCTTTTTAAATCATAGGTTTCATTATCAGACCGCCCCAGATAGATGGCGCATTGGTCAATGCCTACCAGTAATGGGGTAAGTCTCGTTATCGTCGCAAAAAGAGAGTCGACTGTAGTGATGAATTGCATAGCTTCTGCCACTTGCAAGAGCACTGTGGATGACCAGGCTTCTTCTTGAGCAGTGGAATACAGGCGAGCGTTTTGAATGGCGACGGCGGCATAATTTGCCAGGGTTAATGAAATTGTCGCAGCCTCTTTCCCATAGCGCCCTGCTGCACGGTGTGCAAGCGTCATGACGCCGAGGATTTCATCTCCGGATCGAAGCGGAACTGCAATGGAAGAATAATTGCGCTTGAATTTGCATGCGGTTCCGAGAGGACCGATAGGTTCTGACGGTTTACGGATTTTAACCGGTTCATCATCAAGATCTGTATTGAGTAAGCTCTGGATGGTTATTGATTTGACAAAAGTTTCCTTGATTACTGTGCTTGAAATCCCTCTGACTGCAGCCAACTGCAAGGGTCGATCAATGATGGCACGATCTGAATCGCCGTTCAATAACCAAATCGCTGATGCATCGCAAGGGAGGTTGGCCTCGAGCGCTGCGAGCACTTGATTCAGCATATCTGGCAATGCAAGGTTGCTGTTGAGAGAACCTGCTGTTTCACGAAAGCTGTCTGCCACGCTGCTGCGCCAGCGCTCGCTGCGGAATAACCTGGCGTTTCGGATGGCTTGAGCAATGCCTGTGGCAAGAGTTTCAAGCATGCTGCGGTCATCCTCGGTGAACCGGTTGAGGACGTCTGATTGCATATCAAGCACGCCTAACACGGTGTCTCCATGCAGTAGGGGAACGGCAATTTCAGATTTCACCTGTTGAGAAAAATTTCTTGAGTGAAAATACAATGGGTCAGCTTCAACATTATTTGAGATGTATGTTTTACCGGTTCGCGAAACATGCGGGATAATCCCAATCGAAGAATCGAGGTCAAATGCCCACGAATTAGGTTTAAGTTTCGCCGCTTTTGGGCCGGTTCCGGCTTCAAAAATTACTTTTCCGCGGTTGGAATGAACTGTGAAGATGTGGGTATACGGAATGCCGAAGCGTTTCACGATGATTTGTACCACTTCTCGCAGCAGCTGATCAAGATCGAGAATGGAGGAAATTGCGCTGCTGATTTCTGCCACAGCTTTAACTTGGGCAGCACGCTGCTCAAGATTGTTGAACAGGCGGGCATTTTCGACGGCGATCGCGATCGTATCGGCCAGTGCTCTTAATACTATCAAATCGTTTTCGTGAAAACCGCCTTTTTTGTTGCTTTGCAAGTCGAGTACGCCGAGAATGCGGTTTTCCACCTTGAGTGGAAGCACAAATTCGGCTTTTGTATTGGGCAGCACATCGTATGGGAGATATATCGGATTGTCCGAAACATCGGTAATCAAGAACTCCTGACCGGTACGGGCGGCTTCTCCAATTAGCCCTTTGCCAGATTCCGCCTTGACAAACGGGTTCTCTGTATTAGGCCCGAGTTTGAGTGAGCTGGCGCGGAAAATTAACTTATCGGTGGCATCATCAATGGTGAAAATTGTAACGTGATAAAGGTTGAAAGAGCTTTTAATCAGGTTTGCAACACGGGCGCAGAGTTCGTTGAGATTAAATACGGTGGCAATTTGTGAGCTCACCGAGCGTACAAGTTGGATTTGTTCAAAGCGCCAATTCTTAAGTGTAGCCTGCCGGTTCACCTGCATGGAGAGGCCAGCCAAAGAAGAGATGGTTTCAAGTAGGCGAATCTCATCTTTGGAGAAGTATTCAGACGGCGGCTTTTCTGCCTGAATAACCCCAAGTTGATAGCCCTGGGTGATCATGGGCAATGCAATCGCGGTTGGTCTTCGTAGATCTTTTTGATGATTCCGGAATCGTTGAACGAGATGCTTATTTGAAAAAGCTCTTTTTACGATCAGAGGTGCATTATCGTTGAGGATGTTGATTACGGGTTCTTCACCGGGCAGCGGGTAGAGGGCTTCTGCAAACCAAAGAGTAGTTTGGCATGAGAATTTTGCAGAGACAAAGTCTTCCAATACTCGCTGCAGGTGGATAGAATCCGGCTGCTTTACAAGCTCCTCGCCTAACTCGAGAACCTCGCTCCACATTGCTGAGAAATCATCGGATGCAGAACTCATGCACTAATTCTTTTTACCATTTGTAGAATATTCTTATTACCGGAATATACGAACTGAACATCGTCTACAAGTTGGCGTATCATATAAAAGCCTAAACCATGATTTTTACGATTACGAATTTGAAAACCTAAATTGGGGGCAGGTACGCTGCTTGGGTCGAAGGGAATGCCGGTGTCTTCAAGGGTAATTTTGATGCCATCTTCCAACCGGGTACAGGTGCAGGAAATCTCACCCATGCCTTCACCCCCATAGGCGTGTTCGATTATATTAGAAACAGCCTCATCCACGGCTGTTTCTAATTCGAATATTTCCTTGAATGAAAGACCTGTCTGTTTTGCTTCAACCTGAACAAAATTCGCAATTTCCGCCAGGCTCTCATAACTGCCAGGGAAGATGCGCTTTTTCATTTCAGGACAAATTTGTTAGAAAGATCCGACAGCCGACACAACATCATCAAATATTTTAAAAACATTATCAAAACCAGCGAGGTTGAACACCGAGAGGATATTTTCAGGTAAGCCTGCCAACACCAAATCTCCACGGTTATACCGGCGGCTGCTTTTTAAACTTGAAATCAGCACCCGCATACCAGCACTGGAGATAAACTCCAAGTCAGAAAAGTCCATCACCACCTTGTATCGACCTGATTCATGGATTTCGGACAATTCTTCAGCCAACCGAGGTGAAGTGGCGCTGTCAACGCGGCCTGTAACTTTTAGGACGTCACAATGCTTGTATTGAGTGGTTACGATTTCCATATTATCTCCATTTTGATTAAATTCCATTAAAAGATTATATCACGCCAGTATTATGTAAAAAAGTTATACGGGTCAGGATTTATTTGTGGTATGATGAAATTAATCAACTCGATATAAACATGGAATTGCTGAAAGAATAAAAATTAAAAGATATTGTATAGGATACATATGAAGGAAAAAGACAACCCTCAAGATGTAATTGATAAGTACTCAAAAAGGCAGCGGTTTATGCCTTATGTTCTTGGCGCCCTGGCAGGGTTACTCGCGGTTGGCGGCATTTTTCTCATCATCAATTTTGCCATGGGAAAAGGCAAACCTTTTAGCAGCCTCTTTTCCACACGCACACCGACCCCAACAGTTACGTTCACCCCAACGGCAACGGTGCCTTCTCCGACGCCATCGATGACTCCCACCATTACGGAAACTCCAACCCCTGAACAAACTGCAACACCCTCTGGGCCTCAGTATTACACAGTGAAAGAAGGCGATGATTGCTGGTCGCTGGCCACAACATTTAATGTTGATTTGATGGTACTGCTGACAATGAACAACTTTCCTGATGGTACCTGTCCGCTGGTCCCTGGAACGGACATCATCATACCGGCGCCAGGTCAGGAGCTGCCAACCGCAACGCCGCTGCCAGATAATTTGCCAAGGGGAACCGAGATTTTGTACACGATCATGCAAGGCGAAACCCTGCAGGATATCGCCACCAGATTCTTCACCACGGTTGAAGATTTGATGCGCCAAAACCAGATCACAAACGTGGATCTTATCTTTGTCGGTCAGCGAATTAAAGTCAGGGTGAACCTGGTTACGATCACCCCAACTGTACGCCCAACCAGCACTCTGGCGCTGCCCATCACACCCACGCCAACACCCAGAAGGTAATAAACCTGTAAAGCTTTTTTCTGACTGCAGAAATCGCGCAGCGCATCACTTACTGAAGATTACAAAAATGACCTCCTGTCATGTTTGACAGGAGGTCTCATTATGCCTGGTTAAGCTGTTCAAGCGCCCATTGAGCAGTTGCCTGTACGACTGGGTCCTGGCAGTTTGTTTGGGTGCGCCGGATTAATTCCACTGAATTAACCGATTTCATATTTGCCAATCGAATTAGAATATTACGAATTAAGCCCCTCCACCTTGTTCGCGCCAATGCAGTTGATTTGAACCTGTCGGTGTAATCCTGCTGGCTGAAGATCAAGATCTCTTCCATTTCTATAAGGCTGAACTGCTCAGCGTTCTGGTGGGATTTAAATTTTGCAAGCGCGGTATTCCATGGGCAAACCATCTGGCAGATATCACAGCCAAAGAGCCATACCCCCATTTGCTCTCGGATTTCTGCTGGAATGTCACCTTTATTTTCAATCAATTGATAGCTGAGGCAGCGATTCGAATCGATAACCCGACCGGGGAGGATACAATGCGTAGGACAAGCTTCGATGCAGCGGGTGCAAGTGCCGCAATGATCGCCGACAAAGGGCTTGTCGGGTTCGAGTTGTAACGCAGTAAAAATTTCTGCCAGCAAAAAGGCGGAGCCATGAGATTGTGAGAGGATGCATGAGTTTTTACCAACCCAACCAAGCCCGGCGCGAGTGGCTAACTCCCGCTCGAGGATAGGCGCGCTGTCAGAATAAACGCGTGGCGGCGGGAGAGATGGATCTATTTCTGTAAGGAAGCTGATCAGGGGAGAAAGCAAGCGGGGAATGCGCGCATGATAATCTTCACCTGCGGCGTAGCCGCAAACCAACCCAGTTTCATTTTGCCGCAGCGCTTCGATTGGGTGCAATGAGTAGGGCAGCCCCAATACGATGATTGATTTTAGGTTGGGATATAGCTTTTCGGGCGCACGGCGAATTTCGATATGGTACTGGGTTGCCAGATACTGCATTCCCGCTTGCATGCCGCGATCCAGCCAGGATAGATATGCAGAGTGCGTCTTCATTTCAAGTGCGGTTGTGATTCCACATAACGAAAAGCCAAGGCTTTCAGCCATGGCTTTGATTTCGGATTCGAGTGAATTTGCTTTGTCAGTCACTTTGATCAGCGGATGAGGTGATTCCTGATTGCTGGTTGATTAAGGCGTCGGAGAAGGCGTAACGCTTGGGGTTGCAGTAATGGTGATGGTGGGGGTGGCTGTTCCGGCTGTTGGCGTTAAATCCGATACGACGATGAAGATGTTCATAACATCGCCGAATACATAACCACTGGCGTTGTACATTTTCCAATAACTACTGAAATTGCCTTTTGTCATCGGAGCGGTGAATGGAACGCTCACATCTGCATAATCGCCAGGTCTGACTTCAGCCGTGAGTTTAAAGTTCATGCGATCATCTTTCCCTTTCAGGTTTCCTT
Source organism: Anaerolineaceae bacterium (assembly GCA_018060515.1). Lineage (GTDB taxonomy): Bacteria > Chloroflexota > Anaerolineae > Anaerolineales > Anaerolineaceae > UBA6107. The sequence continues at coordinate 29,633 of JAGOVY010000005.1, forward strand.
CAAGGTAAAGGATGGAGAAGTCTTTCGTCCAGGTGGTTTTTCCAGTGTTGAGCAGGCGCCAGGTCTTTACAAAACTCTCACCGGGTTTCATGATTGTCCCATCAGGAATGGTCACATCAGAAATAAATTGAGCATTGTCTTGGGTGTTCGAGGGCGGGGTTGTAGTTTTTATAGACGGTTGAGTCGCCATTCGCGTTGGCGTAGAGGGGCTGGGTGTGGCTGTTGGGGATGGTGTGAAGGTTAACGTGGCCGTTGGTACTAAGGCTGCAGATTGGGTAAGCTGCGACTGAACTGTTGCTGCAATTTCTGTCATTTTCTGATTCGTGTCAGCGGTGGGTTTGCTGCCGCAGGCTGAAAGGGCCAGGGCTGCCGCGAGGATTACCAGGATGCTAATGATTGCTTGTTTTTTGCACATGATTCTATGCCTCCAATAAGTTTTGAAGCCACTAATTGTCAGGCAAGTTTAAGGTATTGTCAAGTGCGGATAGAAGAAGAGCATCACAAGCAGACTTTGGATTTATGGGGCATACTGCCAGAGCATTGCCGGATCAATAGGTTGGAACTTGCCTGAAGAAACCCAGATACAGTAATTCCAGCGTTCAATTACGGTGGATTCAGGATCGTACGTCGAGAAAAGATTAAATTGGGCTTCCGAGGGCCCGACCCTGGATTCGAGATGCAGATGCTCGGCAGCTGAGTTGCCAGAATTGCCCGCTTTACCGATCCCTTCTCCGCATGTAATTTCATCGCCAACCTTAAACGTTGGAGGTTCAATCAGGTGGGCATACAAAATGTAGATCGATTTTTCAGAATCAGACATCCTGATTGGCTCCATATCCTTGAAAAGCGGGTTTGAAACACAGGGTTGAATGATATCGATGTTTTGCTGTGGTATCGGAGTCGGCAGCGAAAGCGATCCAAGCATTGCAGGCGAAATCCTCTCAAGAGGGGTTTCGATGAGAATGGCGTTGCCATATGGAAAGCGATCTGAAATAACCATTGCCACCCTGCCACTGAGGATCGATTGTACCGGGTGGTTGAGCATGGAGGTCATCTCTTCGAAGGTAAAGAACGCCAGGTCGACAGCTGGGTGACCATCATCCTGATATGGCGCAGGCGGAGTGAAACCTTGTGAGGTGATGCTGTGCAAGTCATGCAGCTCGATATCCTTTAATGGTGAGCAAACCTGGTCGACCATCTCAGCGGTGGGGGTTGCAGTTGGGCTGGGTTTCAAAGTTGCGGTGGGAGATGCCGCAAGTGTGGGTGTTCGTGTTTCGGTTGGCAGACTGGTCGCTTCAACTGGCTCGGAGCTGGTCGGAACTAAGGAGAAGGTAGTACAACCGCAGAGAACAAGCAGAGTAAAAGTGGAAATCAATTTTCTTAACGCGGTGTTGCGTCTTAATGTGAGTGGTTTCAGCATTCAGCTCCCACATTGACGAGTTTGCTATCTTGTACTTCGGTTTCATTAAGGATGACTGAGCATGAAACGTAGAGTTGGCTGACAGGTGCATTATTCTTAATATGAAGGGTGAACTCAATGGTATCGATAAAGACGCCTATCATCAACGATTCGCTGATTAGTTCGTGGTGCTCATCAAGCAATTTAAAATCAATCGTGGGTCTGGAAGAGGGATCGTTTAATTTCAACCAAACCTGTACCCGCCGATGATCTGGCAGCAGAGCTGCGCGCAGATTCTCTATGCGCGGGCTGGAGGTTGCCGGTGTGGGGGCTGAGGGTGCCTGCATCGGTGGTTCCACTCTCAGGCGGTAATTTTGCGGGCTTCCATATAGAAGCGTTTTTCATGCGCTTCGCCCATTGAAAAGGTTTTACGTGGCAGCGCGCCTTCAAGCAATACTGTACGGATTAGTTCATCCTTTGACATTGCTGGCAGGAAAACCCCCGTGTTGCCGGGTTTGGTTGACAATGTAAAAAGCGCATCAGCCCCATGCACATAATCAATCTCGCCGACTGCAGAACTTTGAACCATCTTATCGAGGAGAGGTTGGAGTGAGCCGACAACAAGGTTAGTCTGAGGGTTGGAGATCTCTCCCAGCCTATAACCGCGGGGAGTTACCAAGCCAAAGCGTTGGGTTTTACCGGAGGTTTGACTTACCTTCTCGGCTAATTCACCACTGGTGGGCATACTGGTGAAAATAAGATTCTCGCCGAAATGCTTTTGTAAATCCGCTTCTATGTCAATTTTTACGTTAAATAAAACGCGATGGATGGGTTCAAACTCAAGCCCGTGATCGTGAATGTTTTCAATTTCCACCAGGGCATAGCGGGAAGGGTGGTCCATGCCAACGGTCGGTTTGAGCGATTCCCAGATTGATTTGGCGGTTGCGAGTGAATGGTTGCCGTCACCAACGGCGAAGAGCAGCAACCCTTTGTCCCGCGAAACACCGTATTTCTTGTAGAAGCGTTCTGGATCAGCCAGCGACTCGAGGTTGGCAAGAACACTTTTTTCCAGACGATTGTCGTCTACGATATACCCTGAAAGGTGGCCGCTGTTCATCATCAAATCAAAATCATACGCAAGCGGCAGCTTCTGATGCTGTTTGGCGACTGTGCCGATTACTTTGTCTTTGGGGTCATCGATTAAGACGAGAATATGCGGCAATTCCAAGGGGGCTTCTTTACGAATGCGTACACGAGGCGGCAGGCGGTCGATAATTGTGCCTTCTGTCGCGCGGATGAGGCTTTGGGAACCAGCAGAAAAATCATAACATTCAAGGTCAAGCGCAAGAATTATTCCGCGGCGGGTTTTGCCATCTACGGTCCGTTCCACATAAATCATGCGTTCCAAAGGTTGAAGGACACCTTTGGAAAGGTATTGCTCCATCTTCACGTGGGTGGATTTTACACGGCGGGCTTCTTCTTCTGAACCCAGATAAACCTCTGGTAAAACCAGATGGTAGGTAGAAGGAGCATCACCTACGATTTCTGCAACCTGGTGCCAATACTCAGGTTGTGAGGTGTACTGATCGCAAGCTACGACTGCCCACTTTGTAAGATCTACATGAGCATCCGGAAGTAAAATGGCAGGTATTTGGACACCGATTTGCGGATAATTTTTCATTGTCTGTCTCCCTTCAAAACTATTTTACCAGAATGAAATCTTCAACTATATTAAAACCTCCCAAGGAGTTTGGGAGGTTAGATTATCCAGAGAAAAATAAAGCCTACATGTTGTACATAAATGTTAAGCCAAGTGCGCCGGGACCTGTATGGGTTCCGAGTACCGGCCCCACCACGCTCATCGCGGCGTCAGCCACCAGCGAGGTTGGGAAGCGTTTCGTCGCAGCTTCGAGCAGCTTTTTGCCTTCCTCCTCTGCGTTTGCCTGTATGACACACAAGCGGATGGGTCCATGTTCTTTGCTGATTTTCTCTTCTGCCAGATCGAGCAGGCGGGTAGTAGCCTTGCTCAATGTGCGCACCCGTTCCACCGCTTCAATTCGCCCATCACGCAGCTCGAGAATCGGTTTCATATCCAACATGGTGCCTAAAAACGCCTGCGCCCCGCCAATTCGACCGCCACGATGGAGAAACTCAAGCGTGTTGAGTACAAAATATACGCCTGTGTTTTGCTTTGCTTTTTCTGCCACTGCAACGCATTCTTCCAATGTTGCTCCGATTTCAGCCATGCGCGCGACACTGAGCACCTGAAAGCCCATCGCCATGCTGGTGCTCAAAGTATCCACTAGTTTGATTCTGTCTTCCGGAAAATCTCGCTTGGCTTGGATTGCTGAATCCAGCGTGCCGGAAAGTTTACCGGATATATGCATGCTGATGATGTCGTATCCTTCGTCGAGTAATTTCGCATACATTTTCTTGAAATCTTCAGGGGTTACCTGAGAGGTGGAGGGCATGACCTTGGCTGTGGATAAGCGCTCAAAAAATTCTTTGGGTTGTATATCAATTCCATCTCGTAAGACTTCATTCCCCCAAATTACTTGTAAGGGTACGGTGACAATTGGGTGCCCATTTTGCAATTCGGGCGGTAAATTCACGGTGCTGTCAGTTACAACCATTACTTTACTCATTTTAAGACCTCCTACACTGCTAACAATATTTATATTGTCTTAAATAACCCCGCAACGGCGATGTGGTTGCACGGCAAACACAATTACAGGTCGTATCTTGACCAATCTGGCCATAAAGGCTAAAATTTCGCCGTTATTCACAATTGTGCAAGTTATTGGATGGAACGAAGGAAACCTTACTTTGTTTGAGAACCTGACTGGAAGACTTGACCAGATTTTCACCCAACTGAGGCGGAAGGGAAAACTTTCTGCTGAAGATGTTGACGCAATGATGCGCGAAGTCCGTCTGGCCTTGTTGGAAGCTGACGTGAACTACGCGGTCGTGAAGGATTTCACCGCACGCGTGCGTGAACGGGCGGTGGGGCACGAGGTTAGTAAGGCGCTCAACCCGGCTCAGCAGGTTATCAAAATCGTTCACGAAGAATTAATCAAAACACTTGGCGAACCCGCCAGGCTTAACCTGAGCGGAGTTAAACCCTATGCCATTATGCTGGTAGGTTTGCAAGGTTCAGGAAAGACCACAGCCGCAGCCAAGCTGGCAAGACGTCTGCGTTCTGATGGCGAAAGGGTGCTGCTGGTTGCGGCTGACCCTTACCGTCCGGCAGCGGTGAAGCAACTGCAGACACTTGGCGAGAGGATTGGGGTTGAGGTCGTCGCAGATACTTCTATGAAGCCGCCCGCGCTGGCAGCATTTGCCTTCGATAAAGCCCAAAAAGGCGGTTATTCGGTGGTAATTATTGACACAGCAGGGCGCTCTCAGCTCGATCAACCTTTGATGGATGAGCTGCAGTCAATAACGAAGAAAATCAAACTTGTAGAAACCCTGCTGGTAGTAGATGCAATGGTTGGGCAAGAAGCGCTGCATATTGCCGAGGGTTTCCGTGATACTGTAAGCATTACTGGCTTGATCTTCACCAAAATGGATGGCGATTCTCGAGGTGGCGCCGCAATTTCCGTACGCAGTGTGACCGGTGTGCCGATTAAGTACCTTGGCACGGGTGAAGGAATTGAGGCTATCGAAGTTTTTGATCCGGCAAGATTGGCATCGCGCATTCTGGGAATGGGTGATATGATAGGGTTAATTGAGAGGGCTGAAGCCGTCCTGGATCAAAAGACCCAAAAGGATCAGGCTGAACGTCTGCTTAAAGGTCAGTTCAACCTGGAAGATTTTGCTGACCAGTTAAAACAATTGCGCAAGATGGGTTCTTTTTCGCAGGTAATGGACATGCTGCCCGGAGAGTTGGGGCAGGTTTCGCGCAATATTCAGCCTGATGAGGCTGAACGAAATTTAAAAAGGACAGAAGCGATCATTAATTCGATGACGCTGCAGGAGCGGCGAAACCCGGATGTGTTGAACGCTTCACGTCGCCGCAGGATTGCCAGCGGTTCGGGTACAGATGTACAAGAAGTCAACCGCTTGATAAAGCAATTTCGAAATGCGCAACGGTTGATGAAAACGATGAAAAAAACAGGCGGGAAGGGACTTTCCCGATTGTTTAAGTGATCAAAAATGAACCAGCGGTAAGCGCTCCCTTCAGCGCCCCTCGCCAAAGCGAAATTTTTGGATTCACATCATATTTGATCATTTTTTACGAAACAGGAGAATAACCAGATGGTAAGAATTCGATTACGCAGGTCAGGTCAAAGGCACCAACCCAGCTACCGGGTCACCGTGGCAGATATTGAAAGCCCTCGAGATGGCCGCTTCTTGGAAATCCTTGGGCATTACATTCCCACAACCGAGCCTTTCACCTTTGATATCAAGGAAGATCGGGCATACGAGTGGATGAGCAAAGGCGCTCAACCCAGTGACTCTGTGATGAAGCTTTTCAAGATCACCGGAGTGCTCGACAGGTACGAACGTTACAAGAATGGCGAAGCACTCGATACCCTGCTTGCTGAAGCCCAGAAAGCACTCGAAGAACGAAACGCCAAGATCAAAGCCTGAAACGGATAATTATGCAGTCTTCAACCAGAACAAACCATCAATATCCAGGCAGCCCCAAGCAGGAAATTCATATCAAAGAGTTGATCGAGTATATTGCTCTTTCGCTTGTGGATGATCCATCCCAGGTAGTGGTCAGAGAGTACCGCTCCGGAGGCAGGGAGAATCTCGAATTGCATGTCGCAAGAGAAGATATGGGGCGTGTAATCGGCAAAGGCGGCCGAATCGCGAATGCGATGCGCGTTTTGCTCCGTGTTGCGGCCGCGCGTGAAGGTGTACAGGCAAATCTGGATGTAGCCGAGCCAAGATGAGTAGCAGTTCCACCGGAAAAAGAAAAACAGAACACAATGCAGGCTCTCCCCAAACGGGCGAGCCTGTGTTCTTGATGATTGGCAAGCTGCGGCGGCCACATGGGTTGAACGGCGAAGTCCTCGCTGAAGTGTTGGAAGAACATTCAGCAAGCCTTAAGCCGGGTAATTTGGTATTTGTGGGCAAAAAACTCATCCGCTGCGTGTTGGCTTCAGTTCGGCAGGCAGATAAGTTTTGGCTGATCCGGTTTGAAGGGTATGGAGACAGCCAAACTGTTGCGGGGTTTACTAACCAGATGATACAAATTGATCTTCGCGACGCAGCTCCGCTGCCAGAAGGTCAATTTTATTTAAATGAAATCATAGGAATGCAGGTTTTAGATGAAAGCGAACAATCAATAGGGGCGGTAACCGAGGTTATCGTAACAGGCGCCAATGACGTGTATGTTATACGGAGCGAGAGCGGCGAAGAAGTTCTCATACCTGCAATTAAATCCGTGATTTTGAAAATGGATCGTGAGGCGAACCTCATGATAATTCGTCTCCAGGAATGGCTGTAGATGGACTCGTTGGAAGCGAAAAAATACTGGGTGGCGTTCAACCTGGTGAAGGGAATTGGTTCCGTTCGCTTCAAACAAATTCTGGATTTCTTTGGAGATTTGGAAACAGCCTGGGAATCTCCTGCAAGTGGAATGGTTTCTGCCGGACTCCCTGCAAAAGTAGTAGAAAACTTCATTAAGGCTAAAAGCCAGGTTGACCTTGACAAGGTCATGGAGAAAATTGTCAACAGCGGTGTGAGGGTGATGATCTGGTCGGATAGCGATTATCCACGCCGATTGAAAGAAATCAACCAATCTCCGCCTGTGCTCTATATCAAGGGATCAATAAATGTTGAGGATGACTGGGCTGTAGCCGTTGTGGGTACACGACGGGTCACCCCTTATGGGCGGCAGGTTGCCAATGAAATTGCCACATTCCTCGCACAAAACGGTGTGACGCTCGTCAGCGGGTTAGCCCGCGGAGTAGATGCAATCTCACACCAGGCATCGCTGCGTGCCGGAGGCAGAACCTTTGCTGTCTTAGGCAGCGGGGTGGATGTAATCTACCCGCCTGAGCATCGGAAACTGGCAGCCGAAATTGCAGAGCAAGGCGCGCTGATCAGCGATTACGCCGTCGGTACATCTCCGGATGGGGTGAACTTCCCGCCGCGCAATCGGATAATCTCCGGTTTATCGCTGGCTACTGTTGTGGTGGAGGCGGGAGAAAAAAGCGGTGCTCTGATTACGGCTGAATTTGCTGTTGAGCAAGGGCGAGATGTTTTTGCAGTACCGGGCAGTATTTTGGCGCCGCAAAGCACTGGTACCAATCAGCTTATAGAGCAAGGCGCACGCCCACTGCTGAAGATGAGTGAAATTTTAGAATCACTCAAACTTGAACAAATCCCAGAAAAACAACAAATGCGCAGACAAAACCCCATGAACCCATCGGAGATAAACTTACTGCAGCATCTCTCTACAGACCCCCTTCACATTGATCAGATCTGCGTGTTGACTGGGTTACCAATCAGTGACGTTTCTGCTACACTCATCATGATGGAGTTAAAAGGATATATTTCACAAGTAGGCGGGATGAATTATGTTGCAGTACGCGAAACCAAATCAAAATACAGGGTGAACTCATGAGCGAACATCATTTTGCCGTGATAATGGCTGGCGGTGGGGGCACGCGGCTCTGGCCGGTTTCACGGCGTGGAACACCCAAACAAACACTGCGCTTGTTTGACGACAGATCTCTGTTTCAGTTGGCTGTTGAACGCCTCGATGGGTTTATTTCAGCGGAAAACACATATGTTGTTACCTCAGCTGAGTTGGTTGATCAGCTTCACGAGCAAAAACCCCAGCTTGACCGAGCCAATTATCTGATTGAACCGCAGCCCCGCGGCACTGCCGCAGTGGTTGCCATGGCTGCCGCAGCGCTGCTTAAGAAAGATCCGAACGCTGTTCTGGCGGTATTAACCGCAGACCATTTAATCGGCAACATACAACGCTTTCATCAAAGCCTAAGCTCGGCCTATTCGCTGGCAGAACAGGGGTATATCGTCACACTGGGAATTACCCCGCTTTTTGCTGCAACGGGTTATGGGTATGTGGAACGCGGGACAAAATTGGGTGAGTTTACAGGGTTAACCGGTTATAAAGTGGTTAATTTCATCGAGAAGCCTCATCAAGAACGCGCCGATGAACTGATTAAAAATGTAACCTGCTCATGGAATTCTGGTATGTTCATTTGTCGGGCAGATGTGGTTTGGCAGGAGTTTAACAAGCTGATGCCTGATCTCTATAACAATCTCAATGCGGGGTTACTGTATCTTAACCATGATCATTTAAACCCTGCGTTTGTTGAAACCTGGATGAAGATTAAACCGGAGACGATTGACTACGGGATCATGGAGAAAACCCCTTTAGCGGCAGTGATTCCGGTGGCCGATTTGGATTGGAAGGACATTGGCAGTTGGGATTCTTTTTTTGATGTGATTCAAGCAGACGAAAACGGTAATATCATCCTGCAGTCGCAAAATACTGGAATTGACACAACCAATACC
>JAGOVY010000129.1 GCA_018060515.1 Anaerolineaceae bacterium
GAACGAAGTTGCTTTTTCAATGGGGCAGGTAAGTTTCATCTTCATCACTACTATATTTTTTATAGTAACTAAATCCTACACTTTTTATCTACATTGTCAACTTTGCAGCAGATAAAAGATTATGCAAATTTACCACATAGACGCGACTACACCTATGTGGAAGATGTCTATTAATTGCGTCAATTAGATAACATCATTTACTTTATACAGAGCCGGAAACAATTCAGGAGCACTTTCAATGTGGGTAAAATTAGTTAATACAGCTTAATTCGCCGTTGTTCGAGGTGACACCTATTCAAGGAGGATTTGATGACTGTTGTAATAGAAAATTTCCATATTGATAGTATTCCAGTGCTAGAAATCACCCAAAAAGATGCTCCTGCCCACCTTCCTTTAGTGATTCTCATTCACGGCTGGACTGGCCGAAAAGAGGATGTGTTATTTTTTGCTTATTTCTTGGCAGTACGTGGTTATTTCGTCGTTTCGATGGATGCATTCGGACATGGTGAACGAGCAAGGAAAGAAGATTGGACTATTGAAGCTTTTTATGATCTTCTGCTTCAAACTTCAGAAGATATCAATCGGGTAATCGCACACTATTCCAATGACATACGGGTGGACGTGAACCGTGTGGGACTTAGTGGGGTCTCCATGGGTGGAGTAATTACTTACTATTACTTAACCCGTGAAGATAAGCGCATATCCGCGGCTGTGCCCATGATTGCCACACCGGATTTCTCATCCCTTATTAATTTCCAAAACTCTAAAGAGATTATGCAAATGCTCGGCTTAGAAGAGAAGGATTTCTCAGGGGATACAACTTTAGGAATGATGATGGCAATGCAGCCAGCGGTAAAGATGGAACTGATGACTTCAGTCCCCCTCTTGATGCTCAACGGTACGAGTGACCCTTTGATAGATTTGGAAGGGGTGCGTCAGTTTTACCAAAATATAAAACCACTTTACAATGATCCGGAAGCAGTGCAATTAATTGAATTCCAGGGTGTTACCCATTACACCCCCTATGAAATGCAAATAGCCGCACTCGAATGGTTTCAGAAATATGTGTGAGCAATTCGTATTTGCCATCAATGTTGAGAGTCCACTAGAATTGTCATCTATTTAGCTCAATGTTGAAGGCAAGTTCAATTAATTTCTAGGTTAATTTTCGATTGGTCAGCTAGTAACGCGGCTGACTTTTTTATGTTTTAGCCTCAAATTCGCTATCCATTTTTTAAGATAATTTTTTGGAAGTTTAGTTTTGGTGATATAATTTGAACGTTCAAATTTTTTATTTTCAGAGCATTTTCTCATCAACGGACAGGAATGCAATGAAAGTTACTCTAAAGGATGTTGCGACACACGTAGGGGTATCCATTCAGACTGTCTCTAATGTGGTCAATAATCGACCTGTTGTGGCGGAAAGAACACGCCAGCGTGTATTAAGGGCCATTCAAGACCTGGATTATCAGCCGAACGCCTCTGCGCGCAGCTTGCGAACGCACCAAACCATGACGATCGCTCTGGTCGTAATTGCCAGCGAACGCAGTTACCTAATTTCCGCACCTTATCTCGATCAAGCCATCAGCGGCATCATCGATGGCACACGCGACTATGGTTACTTTATTCTGCTAAACACAGTCCAGCCTCTCCAAACAGCCAAGCCCCTGGAAGCTTTATATAAACAGCACCGAATTGATGGAGCTATTGTTGCTTCAGCCCAGCTTGATGAACCCTTTGTGGATGAACTCGCCGATGGACCAATTCCATTCGTTTTACTCGAACGCCCGGTCAGTGGGGAACGGACGGCAACTGTTATGGCTAACAGCCAGCTCGGCGGGATACAAGGCGTCAACTATTTAGTGTCGCGCGGTTATAAGCGCATCGCTTTTATTGGAGGGTTGCTCACCTGGGCGTCCGCTCGCGAACGCCAGGAAGGGTACCGCCAGGGGATGATCGAAGCTGGATTGCGGGACCATATCCAGATCGTCCCTGGAGACTGGTCTCTCGAAAGTGGAAGGCATGCAGCTCTGGCGTTGTTGCAAGATTCCAATCCACCCGAGGCGATCTTTGCTGCTAACGACGTTACTGCGATTGGTGTTTTACAGGTTGCTCGCGAATTGGGTTTATCTATCCCTGGAGATCTTGCGGTCATGGGATATGATGATTTCACCCTCGCTTCTTTAATTTCTCCAACTTTAACTACCATTCACATGCCCGCATATGAAATCGGACTGAAAGCAGCTGAACTTATCTTAGCCTACCAAGAGAGTGGTTACTTTTCTACCCAGACTGTTTTTCTCGATACCCAGGTTGTAATCCGGGAATCGAGTTAAAACGACACTTTAATTTAGAAAAAGAGGTTGCTATGGAATCTGAAATTGAACTACCAAAAGGGAATGTTCGAAAACCGGTCAATCCATTTGCCTACTCCCTGGGCGAATTTGGATTAAGTATCGCTGGGAACGTTCTTGGGCTGCTTTCGCTCTTTTTTTATACTGACGTGATGGGCTTATCTGCTTCATTGGCGTCCTTAGCCCGTACGATTAATGCCGTTTGGGATGGAATTAACGATCCTATTTTTGGGTATCTTTCCGATCGAAATCGTTACCGTTGGGGCAGAAAACCCTGGCTGCTCGCAGCGACCCCCCTCTTCTTGCTTGCAAACTTTTTCTTCTGGCGACCACCGGCTAATTTAAGCCAACCCCAGCTTTTTTCATATTATTTGACTTTGCTACTTCTTTTTGAAACCACAGCAACCATTGGCTGGGTAAATTACAACTCACTCTTCCCAGATATGTTCCGCGGAGAAAAACAGCGCACCAAAGTAAACGCAATCCGAAAAGGAATCGGTGTAGTAGCGCTCATTGTTGGCACAGCAGCTGCGCCAACGCTTTATGGCCGCCTGGGGTTTGCGGCTATGGGTGTAATTTTCACTGGAATTGCGGCAGTGGCATTGATTACTTTCCTGATCATCGTTCGTGAGGAACGCCATAGCACAGAGGCTTACAACCAGACCGCTGAAAAAGAATCAGAAAGTAAAACCCTTGGCCTAATTGAATCCTTCAAAGCAACTCTGACAAATAAACCTTACTTGCGTTATGTGGTTGTGTATGCCCTTTTTGTGTTTGCCCAGATGGTTCTGGGGGCAGGCATTCCGTTTTATACTAAATATTCTTTGAACTTGGATGAAGCCGGCACTTCTCTGCTTTTTCTGGCGGTTTTCGCTATCGGTCTGCCAGCAGTATTTCTTTGGGTGTGGTTACAGCAACGTATTGGTTCTCGCAAGGCTTGGATTGGCTCGTTAGGAATTTTTTTGTTGGGAATAATTCCTTTCGGTTTCGTCACAAATCTGACTCAAGCAATGATTGCAGGGATATTTGTAGGGGTTGGTATGAACGGCAATGCGGTGATGGGTGATGTCATTTTAGGGCAAATCATTGACCAGGATGCGAAAGTAATGGGGGTCCGCCGGGAAGGGTTATTCTATTCGGTTTTACCAATCCCGGCGCGGCTTTCCACCGTTCTCTCATCTCTAGTATTTGCGCTTTTGACTCCTCTCTTCGGGTACATAAGCGGAGAACAACCCGGCGCTCAGCCAGATGTTGCTTTCCGATATTACATGACAGTCCTACCGGTAGTCGCTCTATTGGCTGCAATATTAGTGGCCCGTGGTTATCAGGAACAGCAAACAAAACAGAATGAAAACCCAATCAATTCAGATTGAAAGAGGGATAAAATAGGCACTAAGTTCAACTAGAAATCATTCTATGGAATTTAGTGCCTTCAATATAAACCAGAATCGATACTATTGCCCACCGTAAAGCGGGATGCGAGCGCCGTTGACTCGATTCGCCTCCTCTGAGCAGAGGTAGAGTAGTGCTGCGGCAATCTCTTCTGGCGTGGTCCAGCTGGCGTTCTTGGGCGAGGGTTCGCGCTCGCGTTGGTGTTCCACGTCGATGCTGCGCACCCGGAGAATGTTCGCTGTTACCCCGGTATTCTTGAGCTCTTCTGAAAGCGTTAGCATCAACGTCTCCTCGGCGGCTTTGCCCACGGTGTAAGGTAGGCTGTTTGCCGGTGGTGCACCGACGCCGGGCGTCGAGATGATGACATAGCGCCCCCAGTGATTTTCGCGCATGTGCGGGATGAATGCTTGGGCTAAGTTGAAACTCGTCCAAAAGTGCTGGGCAAGCATGTTTTCAACTTCCTCAGGTGGAACTTCTGGTACGGGCTTGCCCGCAATCCACCCGCCGATGAAGTTAAATAGAATATCTACGCGCCTAAATTTCGCCAAGGCTGCTTCAAACACCTTCTGCGCGGACCCGCTCTGGGTCAGATCCGCCGCAACCGTTAGATAACTCTCAGGGTCAGGC
>JAGOVY010000130.1 GCA_018060515.1 Anaerolineaceae bacterium
CCAATGGCGTGGCAGCCATGACCTTAATAATGCTCTGGTAAAGGCCTAAAATGATTGGCAGTTGGATGAGAGATGGCAAGCAAGAACCCGCCGGGTTCACTTTAGCTTCGCGATAAAGCTTCATTTGTTCTTCGGCGAGTTTTTCGCGGTTATCTTTATACTTTTCCACCATCTTTTTATAGCGTGGACTGTTTTGCAACTCAGTCATCGCTCGCGTTTGCTTGATTTGTCTAGCTGTAAGGGGGTAAGTAACTAACTTAATCAACAAAGTAAATAAAATGATCGCAATGCCAAAATTATTGACCCCGAGGGTGATTCCCAACAAAATATTTGTAAAGGGTTGAACAATAATTGTATCCCACATAACTTTTTCTTCCTTTTATCTTCCAGGTGTAAATGACCAGACTAAATTTCCGTTGAGATCATAGGCTTGAAGCAACACGTTGCCCTTTACACCAATGAAAATCTTATCGCCGGCTAGGATAGGTGTTGAATACACCTGACCATCTATAGTGCGGGTCCAAACGGGAGCACGATCGCTCATATTGTAGACAGTTAGTGTGCCATCCTCGCGGACAATAACAAAACTGCTTTCCAGAGGAAGGATGCCGGCTGTAACATTGCCGCCTGCGTCCAAAGCCCAATTCACAGAACCGTCAGCGGGGTTTAAGCCAAAAATCTTTCCGCTTTCATCTGAAAAAACAACGCTGCCATCGAACATCACCGGTGTAGCCCACACGCTGGATAGTTCACCGTTATTGTTGAACGCCCAGAGAATTTCCCCGCTTTGACTATCCACCGCGGTAAGAACCTTGCCCATGCTGCCCACATATAATGCACCGCTCTCAGTATCGTAATAAGGTGCAGAAACTAATGCGCCATTCAGTTTGGTTTTCCAGAGGACATCACCTGTAGCGATATCTAGCGCAACTAAGTGGTGATCCATTGAGCTAATATAAACCTTATCCTCCACAACGACAGGTTCCGCCAAAAAACCAAATTCACTGGAATACGTCCATAACAACGTACCGTCAACGGTCAGGCAATATACGTTACGGTCAAGGTTTGGCGCGATAATGTATTTTCCATCGGTGGCTGCTTTAGCTTCGAACCATCCTTTTGCTTCGCTAAATATCCAATCGATATTGCCATTTTCAGCTGAAAGCCGCTGGAATCTGTTGGCAAGATCTCCAACATACAACTTCCCATCTGCCAACAGAGGGGGCGCATAAAAAGCGATTTGGGCTGATGCATTTTGCGGGTAGCGCCAAACTTCCGTCCCCGTAGCCGCATCGATTTTATACACAAATTGCTGGTAAGAAACGTAGGCTGCAGTTTCATCTGCGCTTACGCCAGGCGTGCCGTCAGCGCGTGGGCCCATAGCACAGCCGCCTAACACCAAAGCGGCTAAGACCAGCGTCAAGATTAAACCAAAATGTTTCTTCATATTTCTCCAAAAATTCATGGGACTGGATCGTAACCACCAGGGTTTAACGGGTTACAGCGCAAAATGCGCTTAAATGCCATCCAGCTTCCTTTGATTGCACCATATTTATATACTGCTTGATAACCGTAATGTGAACAAGTCGGGTAGTAGCGGCAAGTATTAGGCGGTAAGGTTGGCGAAACCACAATCTGATACGCTCTAATAAGCAATAAAATTAATAGGCGCGGAAGATTTTTCAGCGTGATAGGCAGATCCTTAAGAGGAGGATCAATATGGCTATGTTCCGTTACCGGTATGGTCTGTTCCGTCATCAGTTTGTTTTCTGCTTAAGCCTGCCCATACAAGCAGCTTCTGGAAAGATTGGTCAACCTCGGATGGGGTAGACACGAGAAGGCGCTTGCGGGCAACTACCAGGATATCAAATCCAGGTTTGATTTCTGTCCAGAATTGCGCTAAACGCGCACGTAGGATCCGTTTGCAGCGATTGCGCTGCACTGCACCGCCTACGGCTTTACTCGCTAGCACTGCTGCACGGGAATAATCTAATCCGTTTGGCAGGAACACCAAAGCCATACGCTCATCCGAAACGGATTGACCGTTCTGACGGATGGCTCGGATTTCCAGCGAGCTCTTGATGCGAGTTGTGGGTTTGCGCAATTTTTCTGGGCACAATCAAACCTAACTTTTTTACCAGCGCACCCGCTTGACGTGATTGTTTACCTTTGGTGTAAGCTGGTAGCGCCCGCGTAAGCGCCGGCGCTTGAGCACCTGTTTACCATCGGTCGTAGCCATGCGGGCACGGAATCCATGTACGCGTGCGCGTCGGCGCACTTTGGGTTGATAAGTTCGTTTGGGCATCTCAATATTCCTTTCAGGCTCCTGCACACCAAAGAATATTGGTTGCAGATTTTTTTATATTTTTAACCTTTTGATTTTACTTGATTAGCCTGAATTGCGTCAAGTGCAAGCTGTGCGGGAGTATAGGCAGGAATGAGATCGGGTATGCATAGCGGATATACACAAACCGTGGTAAATAAATTCACAAGTATTTTGATCTTCTCCTTTCAAATCAACTCCCCAATAAGTAGCCCAGCTTGGTCTAAACCCGTAATATGCGCTAAGGTAATCGTGTTTGTTAAATTCACTTTGCTTTGGGTTCGCACGCGGAAAAAGTCTGGCGTCAAGCCGGTGTAGTAGGTCTGGCTTCCATTCTCTTTGCCTTGTTCCCACAATACTTTTGTCTCACTGCCAATTTTGCCCGTTTGGATTGCGCGTGTTCTCGCTTGCAGCAATTCTCGAATGCGCTTAGCGCGTTCATGGCTAATTGCAGCTGGGATTTGTTCCTCAAATTTGGCTGCCAGTGTGCCAGGCATTGGTGAAAATTTGAAGACATGTCCTCCTGAAAAAGGCATTTCCGCGATAAATTGGAACGTTTCCTCAAAAAGAGCATCGGTTTCACCTGGAAAACCGACGATAATATCCGTCGTGATTGCCAGTTCTGGCAGGTGCTTGCCAATCGTTTCAATGAGCTCGCGGTAACGCGTTGTCGTAATTGGGCGCGCCATACGCCTCAAAATCGCATCGTTACCGCTCTGAAGCGGAAGGTGCAGATACGGGCAAAGGCGCACGTCTTCAAAACAAGCTAATAAGTGCTCATCCACATCCCAAGGTTCAATTGAAGAAATCCGAATTCTTGGTACTTTGGTGTGAAGCAGTATTGCTTCAATTAAATCAGAAATCCTCAGATTGCCTTCCAAATCTTTCCCCCAGGCGCCAATCTGTACACCTGTGAGCACTACTTCTTGCACGCCTAAGTCTTCAGATTGGGCAATTTGCCGCACAACCTCCTCGGCAGGGATACTTCTGGATTTTCCGCGGGCGATGCGCGTGAGGCAGTAACTGCAGGCATTGTTGCAGCCTTCTTGAACTTTGATAAAGCTGCGTGTTCGTGAACGGCTGCCTAAATCCGGCTTTACAAGTTCCTCACGTAAAACAGCACTCTCAATTTCCCCATTGTTTAACCGCTTTAGAACCAAATCTCTTTTTTCAGATGTAAACACAGCATCGCTGCCGACTAATTCTGCTGAATCCTGAGGAAAAGCACTCACCCAACAACCCATTGCCAACACTTTCGCCCCAGTTGATCGCTGGTAATGGCGCACCATCTTGCGCGAATCGGCTGCAGCTTTAGCTGTCACGCAGCAGGTATTGATCACCACGTAATCCGCTTCAGTCGGTTCTGCGACAATTTCCTGTCCGCGGGCAGTCAAGTCTAATGCCAACTGCTCAATCTCTGCCTGATTGAGTCGGCAGCCAACCATATCCAAAAAAACTTTCATCTTAGCGTTTAATCACTGAAAAATCTGAGAAAACGATAGCAGCATTTCCCTCCGCACGCGTTTCTACTATCATCCCCACCTTGCCGGTTGAAAAACTGGTATCTTTAACTGTTTGCAGCATTTGTCCGTTGACGCTTAAAGAAAGCTCATTCCCGCTGCAGATACCTTCAATCTGGTTTAGAGCACTTCCAATATTGATTTGCTCACTGTAAGTAAATTGTTCGCTACCCAATAATGCCACTACCCCATTTTCCACTTTCATGATGCCATAATAGCCGTCGCTGCTAATGAGAAAGCTATAAAAGTTATCTTCATTTCTAAAGCGGCAAATAATACCGAAATTCGTATCTTCCGGTCCGCTAATTTTCTCGGTTTTAACCCTAATTTCTGTATCGCTAAGCGGCAAATCGACAACTGACCATGCACGCGAATTTTGGGTTTTTGCTGAAATTAAGTAACCACCCGCCGAATAACCCTTGAGCTCATAAGGCGAATTAACCTTCTCCCAGCCAGTCGATTGATCAGAAAAATCATCCTGGAAAATTACCTCTCCAGGCTCCAGCCACGGCAG
>JAGOVY010000054.1 GCA_018060515.1 Anaerolineaceae bacterium
AAGGTTGGTGCGCACAGATCGAAAGGCTTCAGAAACCGGCATACGCGGTTTGCTCATGGTGATCAACCTGTCTTCATTCGTATTAAAATGGGTGATGACGCCTACTACAGGCACACCCCATTTGCGTGAAAATTCATCAGGGTCACGTATTTCATCTTGCAGATAAGCTATAAGAAATACGATACCTGCTGTAAACATCAGGGCTACCACGGCGGCAATTCCAGCGCTTTTCAAAGGTTGAGGCTGAATTGGTTTTAGATCAGGTATTGCGGGTTCAATTTGGCTGATCGTGGTGGCCGTTTGAACTTCGGTCAGTTTAATCTGCTGCAGGTTAAAGAAAAGCGATGACCTGGTTGTTTGATATTGGGATTGCGACAATTCAAGTTGTGCGCGTGTGACATAATCATTTGGGTCGCGGACCACCTCAATCGGTGTCAAGCCTAGTTTTTCCATCTGTGCTGCCCGCGCTTCTGCCTCGGCAAGCTCGGTTTCTTTAATTTGAAGAAGTGCGAGCCTTTCATTGATATCCGTCAGAATTGTGTCAATACGCGAGATTTCGTCTTCAAGCCCAAGTTTTAACTCAGAATAGCGTTCAGACTGGTCTGCGATGATTTTTTCTGAAAAAGTAAGTACAACCATATTGGCAATTTCTGCCGCCATGTTTGGGTCATCATCCATTACCGTAACAGTGAATATTGGAGATTCGACAATAGGCGTTGCCGTAATATCAGCCGTCACTTTGTACCCCAGCCTTTCGGAAACTGTCTCCAGCAGACTGGGCGTGATCATCGTCTGGGCGTAGGTGGTTGCCAAACGCTGAGCACCGTAGGCGGCTGCGTATGCGTCGTAATACTCAGAACCGGTAGATACATTAACCACTGCCCGCGTTGAAGATTGGTAAACGCGAGGTTGCAGGTTAGAAATGTAATATGCTGCTCCCCCGGCAATGAGCGCTACCAATATGAGCAGCCAAGCCCAGCGCCACAATATTTGGGCGTAATCAATCAGGCTTTCGATGCTGCTTCGATCTTCGAAGTTATTGTCCATAAATAATTCCAACCCTTCTTGCGGATAGTGCCCTAAGTATAATCCATAAATCTCACGCTAAACCTCTTAACCCAGGTTCATCAGCGAGCGATAATATTCATTGGTTTTCTGCAACCCATCATGTGTATCAAAACCAACCAAATGCTTGTCTTTAAGCAGCAGCACACGGTCAGCGCGTTGAATTGTCGAAATTCGATGTGCGGCAATGAAAAGTGTTTTACCGGTTACCTCGCGCGGCAGGTTGTTAAAAATCGAACGTTCCACCAGGCTGTCCAAAGCTGCCGATGGTTCATCCATAATCAAGATATCTGGGTCTTTGAGCAAGGCGCGTGCAATTGCCAGCCGCTGCTTTTGTCCTTCTGAAAGGTTGGCGCCTTTTTCGCTGATTATTGTATCCAACCCATCTGGCAAACCATGGATGAACTCGTCCAACCCAGCGATTTGTATCACCCGTTCAAGCTCATCCTCAGCGGCATCAGGGCTGCCATAACATAGTGTTTCGCGCAGTGTGCCCGCCAATAATTGCGTAGATTGTGCGACATACCCCAGGCGCTGCCTGAGTTCCTGCAGGTTGTATTCTGCGGCGGGTACGCCGTCATAGAGTATTTCTCCGCTATGCGGCTGGTAAAAGCGCATCAGCAGGCTGATCAATGTCGTTTTGCCTACCCCGCTCGAACCAACGATGGCAATGTGTTCGCCAGGCTGCACCTCAAACGAAACATCTTCCAGCACCTTTTCATCCTCGCTGTAAGCGAAGCTCACCTGCGAGAATTTGACTGCCCCCTGTA
Organism: Anaerolineaceae bacterium; assembly: GCA_018060515.1. Lineage (GTDB taxonomy): Bacteria > Chloroflexota > Anaerolineae > Anaerolineales > Anaerolineaceae > UBA6107. The sequence goes on from JAGOVY010000054.1 coordinate 1,836, forward strand.
AGTGACTGACCGAAACACCGCCGCCCTTATCTTCGGGAACCACACCCATTAATACGGTCACCCGCTCCAAAGCAGCCAGGGCATTTTGCAGCTCAATGTTCACATTTGCCAGGAACATCGCCGGACCAAATACAAACCCCATATAGGATTGGAACGCCAGCAGCGATCCCAGCGTCCACTCGTCCTGGATGATCCAAATCACGCCAAGGATGAGAACAACGGCGCGGGCAACATCGGGCACAAAGCTTAACACCGAAGAAATCATCGACCAGGCAACATTTTGCTCCATCGTGATACGCTGCGAGTTTTCCAATTCTTCAATAACACGTTGTGATTCTTTTTCTTCTGAGGTGAACGCCTTAATCAGTGGAATGGAAGAGAGGGTTTCCTGAAGCCTGGAGTTGACATTGGCGCGTTGTTCCATGCCACGATGGCTGAGGGCATGAATCCGGCTTGAGAAAACACGAATTACCAAAACCAACAGCGGCAGTATCAATAACGAAATTAACGCCAGCCGCCACTCGAGCCAGAAAAGAAAGGCAGCGCCTCCAATCAGACGCAGTACATTGGAAATGATGTTTACCGTCGTCTGTGAAAAGAACCAGGTGATTCCTTGTGCATCCATGGAAACACGCGACATCAGGTAGCCGGTTTCTTCCTCATCAAAAAACGCCTTGGGTAATTCGAGCAGATGGTCAAGCAAATTGCGCTGCAAATCGATCGAGACGTCATTCTGCAGTTTGGTGAAGATATAGGTTTGCGCCATCGAGGTGGCTCCGCTGCCGATTTTAATAACCACCAGGGCAGCAACCACCCACACCAACAAGTCCAGCCGTTTCGCCATTATCACGTCGTCAATCAGAAATCGATTGACCAGCGGTGTTGGAAATGCAAGCAGACTGACGAGGAAAATTATCAGAATGCCTGAAAGCACCAGCTTGTAATGTTTTTTGAGATACGGTTTCAGTACTTTTAAACTCGAAAGGCTGCCCTTAGAAGTTTCTCCGCTGAGGGGATCTTCAGTAGGCTGGCGAGAAAAGCCGGAAGACAAAAGCTCAAACCAATGACGCATTTTTACCTGTATTTTTTAATTGTATCATTTTGAGAAGGTGTTTTATCACCTTCTAATCCCCTAAATGAATTGGCGCTGCATCAACCGCCCAATTATGCCCGCCCGCGTAGCTTGGCAACAAACGCCCGCAGCGGGTTCAGCCAATGTTTCCGCGAGAGCCAGGCAATCGCGTAACGCTCGAACCCCAGCCCCAATGAGACGGTCTTGCCATTACGGCTTACATGCGTGACACATCCAAGCAGGTACTCAAACGTTACCCAGCCGTCAGAAACCCCGGTCAAATTGTCGCCATGGATGAGAACAGCCCCATCTTTACGCGCAATCACCCGATGAACAACCAGGGCATTGGTTTGCTGCCGTGTAAAGGCTACCACACACCCCAAACCGATTCTTCCTGATGGCAGCGGTGAGATCGTCAACACATCTCCATCACATATGAAAGGGGCCATGCTATCACCATGTGCGATGAAACGAAATGTCTTTCCTCGAGCCAGTGTTTCCTGCATCAATGATATCAGTGAACCATTGGAGATAAGAAACACCGGTGTGTCGTTTTCGCGCCAGTCGGATTGCTGTGCCAATCTACCTCTACTTTTTCGTTTTCGTTCGGTAGTGTCTGTACTATTATATGTTGGATTTGATGCTGCTATTTGTTTACTTTTTTCCTAAACTATGCTATTCTATCACTTGAGGAAGACTTCAATTAAATGTTGATTAGAGGGGCTTTACTTTATTTAAGAAGACATTTTCTCAATCCCATCATATTTTTGGGTATTTTAATGTTGCTTTTTTCCGGGATAAGCGGCGGTACGCCCATTGTACTTGCCCAAAACGAACCCCCAGAACGGGTAACCTGGATTACCGTCGATTCTAACAGCCATGATTGGCTGTTGGCGCGTTGGACAGATAATCAGATTGTTTGCCAAATTAGCATCGATCACGAAGGCGCACCCACTGAATTAGAAATACAGAACATTTGCGGAGATGGTGTGCTTAATGATTGGCTTACCACACCGCCTTGCAATGTATTACCCGATCAACAGGGGCCTTGCAGCGGGCTTTTCATGCAAAACACCGGTTCTTCGTTTGAGAAGCGAGAAATTCCGGTTGAACTCCCTCCTCCAACAGTTTGGGTGACGGTAACCGGCTATGTGCTGCCGGGAACCACAAACAAGTGGGAAGGCGAGCCGCGCTTGCTGCTGGTTGGAGAGGAAAAACTTGCCAACGAACGCATCATCCGCATCAGCGGAGATTACGCCGGCACGCCCTTCTCCTGTGAGGGCAGCGAGTGCTCACTGCCATTGTGGCGCACAGGCAGCCAGGGCTTTAAGTTAACCTTTTGGGCTGAATCCAGTTTCGGCGATAAGACTGACGAATACACCGCGCTTATCCGCGTATTACCCTGGGCTGATATGCCCGCCGATGCTCCAGGCAGCCCGTCGCGCTCTGGTGTATATGTAGACATCATCAGTTCGCAATGGCAGGCGCAAGAAGCCTCTACCTGTGCAGCGATCTGGCAATCCTTCCCTTCCGTAAATGGCCCGCCTGCCTGGTTAAAATCCCCGGCCGATAGCACCGGGCTCTCCACCTCGCTGCCGCTGCACTTCCTCGCCGCTCAACTGATTCAAAATGGGGTGGTAGATGCCATGGTATGTCCCAACGGCGGCCTGGAGTATTTCCAGGCGGCAAACCAATGCGGAATCGAGGTCGCCCGCAAAGAAGTGAACAAATGGCAAAACCAGTTTGATGAAGAAATCATGCTCACCTCTGCCGAAACCGGCATCCCCGCTTTGCTGTTAAAGAATGTGTTTGCCCGCGAAAGCCAGCTTTGGCCTGGAATTTACCGCAGTGTAGAAGAAGTGGGATTGGGACAATTGACTGAAGACGGCGCTGAAGCCGCCTTGCTGTGGAACCCCTCGTTCTATACGCAATTCTGTCCATTAGTACTCTACAACGCCACCTGCAACAAGGGTTACGGCAATCTGACCATTACTGAGCAAACCACCCTGCGGGGAGCCCTGGTACAGAATGCTGATGCAAGCTGCACAGACTGCGAAAATGGCATCGACCTAAAGCAGGCGAACTTCACCGTGAGAATCTTCGGCGAAACGATTGTGGGAAACTGCACCCAGGTGAATCAGATGCTCTATAACCTGACGGGATTGTCTTCAGGCGAAGTCGTTTCTCACGATGATTTATGGCGCTTCACTCTCATCAATTACAACGCCGGGCCAGGCTGCCTTTTCCATGCATTGACGAGAACTTATGACGCTGGCGATCCGTTGGATTGGCTGCATGTTGCCGCGAATCTTGCCGGCGGCTGCCGCAATGGAATAGACTATGTGAAGGCGATCTCCAACGGAGATACCGACCCCATCACCGTATTTTCCACCCCATTGCCCACCCCGACAATCACCCCGACGCTGATCCTCGTCACCGCAAGGCCAGTAACTTCGCTCACACCTACCATCACAACCACACCAGGCACCATCACACCCACCCCCACTCTCACACCCTCCCCCACTCCCACCGCCACGAGCGGCTGGGGAATGCCGTAGCGTTGGTTTCCAACCGGCAACGAACAACTTAATCCTGCATTGGCAGGATTGTTTTTTTATTGAGGGAACCCCTAAAAGATCAAAGCCTGCGGTTAAAGGCGCAGGCTTGTATCAAAGAACTATTGATTGATATGCTGTCGAAAAATTCTACGGAGCCTTCACCGTTATCGTCCGTACAGCGCTGTAGGTTGTATTGCCAAGGTAATCAACCGCTGCGACGCGCCAGTAAAACTTGCCAGCAAATGGGAAGGTCACATTAAAGCTGGTCTCAGGGACAGATAAGGGTGGTTCAATTTCAAGACTTTGCGAAATTTCAGGGCTTGAAAAACTACTGTTATTATCCACCTCAATCAGATAACTGACCGCTCCTGCGACTGGGCTCCAGGTCAATTCAAGCGGATCTGCGTTCAGCAAATTGTATGTGGATCCATTGGGAGGTGAAGTCAGCAGTGGCGGCGACGGCAGTATGACCACTTCACGCCACGGGGTTTCCAGGCTTCCGGATGCAGTGTTCACAATCAGACGCCATTGGTACTTGCCGGGGAAAAGCGCTTGACTTACGGGGATTGTGTGGATGGTCACCTTGCCGAGGCTTACGGCGTAATCATTTATCGCAGGATTGCCGCCGCTGGCAACCGGCTCCACCTGGAGCTGGTAACCTGTCGCGCCGGGTGCCCCGTACCAGGTGAACTTCGGGGTCGAAAGCGTCGTTAACGAGTTTGCTGCCGGCTGATTCTGGATGGTTACGGTAAAAAGAAGCGGAGCAGACCACACCGACGTGTTCCCCGCCGCATCTATTGATCGCGCACACCAGTAGTAGTCGCCATACGCCAACGCAGATGCTGCCGGTACCGTCCAACTTGTTTTGGTGTTCACCATCCCGCTATTGGCGAGTGCGTTCGTAGGTTCGCAGCTGCTATCAGTGCGGACAATAAACTGGTAATAAGAGGTGCTATTCACCCCATTGACCGTGAACTGCGGTGTCATACTAAACACAAAGGCGCCTGGTAAGGGCGCCTTTGTCATTGGGCTGTCGGGTGCTTTGGTGTCTACCATGAAAGTCCACGTCTGCGACCAGGCGCCCTTATCGTCATTGTAGTTCACCGCTTGAATCCGCCAGAAATACTTCCCATCACTAATTCCTGGGGCAGGCACTTCATAAAGCAGGTCGGTTTTCTCCCATTGTTTGAGGCTGCTGGAATTAAACTTCGCGTTTACATCCACCTGGATGATGTACTTTGCTGCTCCATTTACAGAGTTCCACTCCAGGGTGGGCATGGCTGTGGTTGCATATTTATTGTTTTCCGGCTTGGATAAAAGCGGCGCCGGTGGCAGGACGACGAAGGTTTTATATGGTGTTTCGTGATATCCGCTGGCAGTGCGCACCAACAGGCGCCACTGATACTTGCCGGGATCCAACGCTTTGATGGATGGAATGGCATGGCTGGTTACCGGACCAAGATAAATTTCGTATATGCGCGTTGCCGTGTTTCCGGCTTCAACCACGGGTTCAACCTCGAGTTTATAACCCAGTGCGCCGGGCACAGCGTACCAGCCAAAGGTGGGCATTGTCGTTCCGGTTACAAACCCATCTGCTGGAGATTTTTGGAATGTAACCGAAAAGGAGCGCACCTCTGACCATGTCGAAGCGTTCCCCGCCGCGTCTATTGCTCGCGCACACCAGTAGTAGTCGCCATACGCCAACACAGATGCTGCCGGTACCGTCCAACTTGTTTTCGTGTTTTTCTCTCCACTGTCAGCAAGTGCGCCTGCAATTTCACAAACATTATCGGCAGTAACGAGGTACTGATAATAAGAAGCGCCAGGTACGGTTTTCAGTGAGAACGTCGGTGTACCCCCATTGATTAAAGCGCGGTTCAGCGGTTGGTTCAGTGCCGGTGCACTGAGTGGCGCAACGGTATCCACCGTGAATGAGCGTACCGCACTCCAGTTACCAGATGTGCCAACACTGTTCAACGCCCTTACACGCCAGTAGTAAACCCCATCCACCAACGGCTCAGTCAAGGAGTAACTTAATCCATTTACAGGGTCAATTGGGAATTCATCCGACAACAGAATAAACTTGTTGTTTTTCGACACCTGCAATTCATAGGTTGCCGCGTAATCAACAGGGTTCCACTTCAGCTCGGGAGTGCTATCCTTGGTGATGGCTTTGATCCCAGGCTCAACCGGCACTACCGCAGCAGGCAGCGGCAGTTTAATCATCACTTTATACGGTGCGCTCCACGCGCTCCAATTACCGGCGGCGTCGCGCGCGCGTACAAACCAGTAATACACTTTTCCCGCTTCCATCATCGGCGGTTTGATAGCGGTCGCCGCCTGTTCTGCTGAACCCCAGATTTGGTTCTCTGGATCGGTTTCATCCTCACCGTAGGCAAACTCATAACGCACGGCAGTGGTCGAAACCTTCCAACTAAAGGTCGGCGTGCCAACCGGCTGGGCGTTGTTTGCCGGCGCGGATAACAGCGGTGCGGCAGGCGCTACCAGATCAACTGTGAACGAGCGGGCAACACTCCAGCCACTCGCTCCGATTGTGTTGACGGCTTGCACCCGCCAGTAGTAAACGCCATGGGGTAACACGTCCAAAGCATGGGTGGCAGTACTGATTGGCTCATTTACAACAAACTGGTCTGGTTTGCTAAACTTGCTGTCTTTCGATACCTGTAGATTGTAAGATTCAGCGTAAAGCGGTGCAGCCCAGGTCAATGTGATTTGGTTATTCGGATTTTTGTCCAAGTGCCCTTGCGCAGGTTCACTCAGTGATGGTGCGGCTGGCTTGAGCGGATTGATGGTCAGCTTCCGAATCTCGCTGCTGGTTTTATTACCAGCAAGGTCTTCGGCAACCACACGCCAATCATAACTGCCGAGAGCAGAAAAGCTCGATTTAAAGCTCGTACTGGTCAATTTGGCTGAGGTATATTCTGGTGAGGCGAAATCTCCGTCAACCTCATCAATTTCTACTGTATAGTACTTCGCTCCGCTTGATCCGTTCCAACTGAATTGCGGCGCGCCATTGATTACAACATTCGCCGCGGGCGACTTGAGTGTGAACACCCCGGGTACTACAGTATCGACCGTGAACGATCGTACCGCGCTCCACGAACCTGCGTTGCCGAGGTAATTTAATCCGCGCACCCGCCAGTAGTACACCCCTTCACCAAGGGGCTCAGTAATGGTGTAGCTTGTCCCTGTGATTGAATCTGCTCCGGATAAGGCCACCAATGGATTGAACTTGTTGTTTTTCGACAGTTGCAATTCATAGGATGCCGCACTGCCCACTCCATCCCAATTAAGTGCAGGTGTTTTGGTGGGTACAAAAGCCGCGTTTGCCAGCGCGGTAGTGAGCCCGGGCGCCAGCGGAAGAACCACCAATCTGCGCCAGGGGGTTTCATCCGTGTCCGCGCCGTTGTGCACGCGTATTCGCCATTGGTAAACCCCGGCGTCAAGCGCTTTGATTGCCGGAATGGCATGACTGGTAACCGTTCCCAGCGGTGCTGTGAAGGTTTGTGTGGCTGTGTTTCCAGTTTCAGCCACAGGTTCCACCACAAGTTCATAACCGCTCGCACCGTTCACCTTGTACCAAGTGAAGGTAGGCGTGGTTGCCTGGGTTGTCTGTTTCGCCGCCGGCTGGTTCTGGATGGTTATCGTAAACGGAACGCTCAACCAGGCTGATTCACTGCCAGCTGCATCAATGGCTTTGGCGCACCAGTTGAAATTATTTCCAAAGGGCAATGGATTTGCCGCGGGGATCGCCCAACTGGTGGTGCTGATATCAGAGCTGGCAGTGATGATCCCCACCTCACAGTCAGCCCCCTCCACAACGCGGAAGCGGTACCATTTGGCGCCAGCCACAGGGTTAATTGTAAACACCGGCGTCTTGGTGTTGATGGAAGCGTTTGCCAGCGGTGATTTTGCAGTTGGCGCTGTACCACTATACAAAGAGAATGAGCGCACCGCTGACCAGGCGCCAGCCACCCCCACTTCATCCACCGCGCGCACACGCCAATAATACACGCCGTTCGCCAGCCCGGTAGCCGTATAGGTGCGTGAAACCCGATCAAGGTTTGTCTCGTAGACTACGCGGTTGGCATCTGCTTTGAAGGCTGAAGATTTGTTGATCTCAAGTTCATAATGGTCGTCGTTTGCCACCGCGTCCCAACTGAAATCTAACGTGCCCAGGTTGAAATAATTACCGGCAGTGGGCGCAGTCAGCGCAGGCGCCAGCGGCGGGTTCATTGAGTAAAACTTCAACTGCTGGTTAGGCATCCAATCACCCCAGCTACTGCCATAGCGCGCGCGAACGCGCCAGTAATACGTCTGCCTGTCCGTCAGATCCTTGGTATAGGCATAAGTCGGTTGATTCGCAGGAATATTCGGGATATTCACAACCGTAGACGTAAAATCCGGGCTCAATGACACTTGCAGCGTGTACAGGTTGGCGCCCGGTAAAGCAGCCCACTGGAAGGTTACCCGCTTGGCAGCAAGTTTTTGATCTGCATTGGGTGAAGGAGATAGATCAAACACAGTAAATGTCGCTGTATCTTCCACGGAAAGCACCAGCTGGTTCGTCGCGCGGAAGGTGATGGTTTCAGAGCCAGTCCATCTGTCGTCTAATACCTCTATATGCGCCACCCGATCGCTTATCGTCACATCCAGATTGGTGTTGCCGCTGAAGGTCCAGGTGATTTGATCATCGCTGTGATCCGGATCGGCAACAAAATCATCAAGAGGGATGTCAGCAAATGCTCCGTAGAGCAGAATAAACTGATCGGGTATATCTGAACCCTTAATTCTGTATTCGGCCTGGAAGTTAATATCGTTAATATCCCCAATATTCTGCCCAACAGTTTGCGCCTCAGGGGCAAAGTCGTACCCCGCCAATTGAGGTGTAATCACATACTCCTTGGGGATGAGGTTGTTAATTAAATACTCACCATCCGAGTTGGTAGACACCGTCCGGTTACCATCATCGCTCACCAGGCTCAGCTGCACCCCTTCAACCGGCTGAGAACCCTTGTTGACGACGCCAGAAATCGAAATCGGTGGAACAGAAAAATTGATGCCGGTGTGGCTGGCGCCAGTGATTTCAACTGTGACCCTTGGTAATATGTTTTGGTAATCACCGACCTGGTAAGTGCCAAGGGTTAAACCCGCCAAGGCATATTCTCCCAGCGGACCTGTGGTGGTAGTATGCCCCTTGTCATCAGAAACCGTTGCCCCCTGCAGCGGGTTGCCGAGATGATTCGTCACTGTACCAGAAATCGTATAGATCGGCGCCAGGCTGGCGCTGAAATTCACATCGCTGATATTGCTTGTGGATAAAGACCTCGCTGAAGATGCCTGCGGGTCGAAGTCATAGCCGGTCTTTGAGGGTGTAAATGTGTAGGTTCCCGCCGGCAACCCTTTGAAAACAAAATGGCCGTTGCTGTCCGTCAATGTCTGTTTGCCATTGCTGCTGGTAACCGTCACCCCAGCCAGCGGCACGCTGTTAATGGTGATGGTTCCCTCGATTTTAAGCGCCGGAGGTCGCTTTACAACCAAGGCAGGGTCACCAAACAAAAGGAAAGTATCCAGAAGATCGAGATTGCTGTTGGTAGACCAGAGCCTGAGCTTGCCAGCCTGGGTTGCCTGCCCTAAACGTACGTTTTCATCAATTAACAGTGTTTCCATGAAACCCTGATTGAGCGGGCTGTGTCCGGATGACAGCCCCAGTGCGGTGGCTGACCAACTGGCTATCGCGCCTTTGCCCTGCGCGCGGGTGAGCGCTTCTGCCATCGCATCGGCTTTAGGGTAGTTTTGCGGATAGATGTAATAACCGTCGTTGCATGCAATCGCAAGCATGATCGGTAGTTTATTGCCATTTGCCAAACTGCTGATATCTGAAGACGTCAGCAACCCTTCACCCGCCCATTGGTTGTAAGCACCGTGACCGATGAAGTTGACGATCAACTTCCCGGAATTTATATGATTCTGAATCGCCGTTCTGGCATTGCTCGGACTTACGTTTGGCGGAACCGATAAGTAGACTCTTTCAGCGGTAAAAGGCGCTGCCAGGCTGGCAGCAAGCAGGTTATCTGAAAGCTGCGGGAAATTACCACCTGTATCTGCGTTATCCGCCACTGCCAGTACCTGGCTCTGCCAAGGTTCAGACGAATTGGATTCATAGGTCATGATCTTGCTTACGATGGCTTCTGCTTCAGCCACTGAGTTCACTGCCAAACGCCCCAGCATCATGTCGGGCATCGTGTCAGCTCCGCTCACGGTTACGTAACGGTTATCCCCGGCTGTCTCACCCATCCATGGATCTACAGAGGCCAGGTATGGCGGGATATAGCTCGTCTTGCTTGAGCCTTCATAATTCTTGGGGTCATAATTCCCATCACCCAAAAGGACAACATAAGAAGGCGCCACACCGCCCCAATTCTCGTAGGTGTATTTGAGGAAGTCATGAATAGCGTTGGCGCTGACGATACCGTAATTGAACTCGTCATAAATATCCTGCACGTCTACGCGCACCGCCCTCAGCCCCTGACCAGCACGATAGTCCGTCAGGGTACCGGCGGCAGCCCAAAATTCACTCGGGGTGATGAGAATGTAATCCGCTTCATTGCTGCCGGACTGAAGATTCGAAGGGTTATCCGCGATGATGCCGCTCACCGTCTTGTAGAGCGCGCGCGATTGTGCCAGATACTCCGGTGATCCGCCCACCGTATCGGTGAACGTCAGTTCATGGGGAGCGTCGGGGCTGATGGCCGTGTCCACAATTTCCTGTACATTCCAGGGGTCGGTGACATCAAACAGCGCCAGATCTGCGGTTGTAAATCCTGATAACGTATATTGAAATTCCGACGACGCCTGGGTAGAAAATTCCAAGACATCGCCCTCTGCGATAAAGTTGGCAGGGAATTTTACTTCCGCCCATTCAACATAAACACGATCCAAACCGATCGCGTTATCGCCGGGCAAAGTTACCACCAGCGTGTTTTCCCCGGCCAGCAATTGGACGTTGTCCAACACGACTTCATGGTAAACCATGCCGTCCCAAGACACATCGCCGATCTGCGTACCATTCAAGGTGATCAAAGCATGATGTTCTGGATCCATCCATGCCAATTCAAAGGCGCCCAGCAAGTTCAGGCGCAGCTCAGCAGCTTCTCCGGCGTACCGTGTGGGGGTGTTAAATTTAAATTCCCAGGAATCATACGGGCTTAATGGATATAGGGGATCCGGGTTTTCAATTCTATGCCAGTAATACCGATCCAGCTCTGCATCTTCCTGCAATATAGGCCAATATTCAAGCTTTTCTTCATAATGGCGGTTCGCCCAGAAGTAAGCGGGCTGCCCGCCTCCTCCAGGCGCAGCGCTGCGGCTGCTCATGCGCAAGCCCGATGCCGCTCCATAGGTAAGCCAGTAAACATTATCGTAGGTATATTTAGAATCTATCTTCTGCCCATAAAAGAGGATGGCATCGCTTTCTTCGGCAGAAGTGCTGTTAAAAAGACCATCTCCATTTACATCCAGCACCTGAATCGCCGTCTCAGTTCCCAGGTTGAATAACTGCAGGGTTGAGACTTCCGGCGTACCAAAACCGGCAGTTACCAATTCATGATGGGTAAGTTTGTACATACCATCTTCGCGTACATTCACGCGCCAGGCCGGCGCTGGCGGCGTCCATGGCAGGCTTGCCCCCGCGCCAAACATCGAGAAGCTGCGCATCATCATCCCGCCTTGGGCTTCGCGCATCTCCTGCGAGCTTTCATAGTTCAGCAGCTCTCCGGCAAACACTTCCTCATACACTTCTGAGTCTGCTTCAGCCGCTCCCGATAGCATCCCCCCGCTATACTTCAGCTCAACTTCCAGGCTCTCATACACAATCAGTTCATTCGCCGCCGCATCATACTGCACCGGGTATATTGATAGCCCTACCACCCGCTGCTGCCGCAGCATACCGTCATTCATTACCATCGCCAGCGCGCCGGGGTACTCTCCGCCACCATATATAGCCGCGTCTTCTTCTATTACATATTCCAGCTGCGGCAACGCCTCACCCCGCTGGATGATCCCGACTCGCATCGTCTCCACCGGCAGCACCGCTGCGCTCAACGGGATGCGATGCGCCTCTCCGGACACCACCCATAACTCCACTTCTGCTCCAACCGGCACAGCGGCCTGCTGTACCAGCATCGGCAAGAGCGGCGCGCCTGCCTGCCCGGTCTCCGTCCAGCCTTCCAGGCTTACGCGCGTGTATTGTTTGCCGTTCTCCGTCACCACTTCCAACCCCAGCTCTTGCCAGGGAACGCTGACATTAAATTTCACCCCTGTGTCAGTTATCGTCACATTGCTGACGGCGTTTTCGTCAACAACGCTATCCACCGGACTTTGCGCTTGAGCCGGCATAAGTATGCTGCTCATCAAAAAAAGAAATGTAAAGCTTGCAGCAATTAATATTTTAGGTTTAATCATGATTATAAGAATCCCCGGTGATCGGAATCAATTTCCAATACACCCAATAATAAAAATGGCAGAGAACTAATAAAGCAATTATGCGGAATCATACAAAGCAACGAAGTTATC
>JAGOVY010000055.1 GCA_018060515.1 Anaerolineaceae bacterium
ATCCTGCATGGTCCTGACCATGATAAACCCTGGGTGAACACGTTACGCAAGATCGTTCATGGTCGCCACTCTCTCTTTTCAAGATCTATGGACTTTTGATACAGTAACCTGAGCCATATTAACCTTTTATTAGAACGAAATGCCATTCCTTGACCTCAAGAATACGACATGTTATCATTATTCCCAGGTAATTAGCACTCGGAAGCTTTGAGTGCTAAATTAATGAATATGATGAACGATTTAACTGATCGCCAACGATTTTTACTCTCTCTCGTTATCCATGAGTATGTGCACTCAGCGACACCCGTGGGTTCTAAACACGTCGTTGAACAGTTCAAGCTGGATATGAGTTCTGCCACTGTGCGTAATGAACTTGCCATCCTCACCGAAATGGGCTATTTGCGGCAGCCGCATCTTTCTGCCGGCAGAGTCCCCACCGAAGACGGTTACCGACTGTTTGTGAGCAACCTCGCACAAGAAACTGACTTGCCCGATTCAACTCGCCGCACGATTACCCATCAGTTTTACCAGATGCGCCAGGATATTGAAGGTTGGACGCGCCTGGCTGCTTCAATTCTGGCGCACCAATCACGCGCCGCGTCGCTGGTTACCGCACCACACCCCGAGCAATGCAGGTTTAAACATCTTGAACTCATCGCCGCTCGCGGACGAAGAGTATTACTGGTTTTGGTTTTGATGGGCGGCGAGATCTTACAGCGGCTCGTTACACTGCAAGAGCCAGTAACTCAAGACCAGCTTTCGTCGGCAGCCGACAGGCTAAACAATATTTTTGGCGGCAAGGTTTTAGAAGAAATCAATAAAACCACAGAAGCGCTTAATGCGTTGGAAAATCAATTCATGCAGTTGCTGATTGAGGAGATGGAGCAGGCTGACGCGATGGTTTCAGGTGAAATCATGCTCGACGGTTTAACGAACGTACTGGCAGAGCCCGAGTTTTCTACCTCCGAAGAAGCCCGGCGTGCACTGCGCGTTTTGGAAGAAAAACCATTGCTCAGCGAGATTTTATCGAAGACGGTGCTGCACGGCTCCTCAGTAGATGGGGTGCAGGTGCTCATCGGAGGTGAAGGAATTTACGACGCCCTTTCGCAGGTTTCGATTGTTCTCGCACGTTATGGTACACCGGGTCTGGCGACAGGCACACTGGGTATACTCGGTCCGTTGCGTATGCCTTATGCCCGCACCATTTCAATTGTGCGTTTTCTTTCTGGTCTGCTTTCTGAAATGGTACAAGATTCTATTCTTGAATAATTATGAATTACGAGGAAATTCACATGGAAGAATCAAAAAAGAAAAGTGATAGAACCCAACACAGCACCTCCACCCCGAAAGATACTGCCGGCAGTGAAGGTAAAACCAGCAAAGTTATTCATCTGCTCAGCGAAGTAGAAGCCCTTAACGAACGCATCGCCGTATTGGAGCAAGAAGGCAACACCAATCTTGAAGGCTGGCAGCGTGAACGTGCCGAGTTTTCGAATTACAAAAAACGAATTGAACGTGAAAACACAATGCTGCGTCAAGAAATAACCGGATCAGTTATTAAGAAATACCTGGTCGTATTGGATGACCTTGACCTGGCTCTGAAGAACAAACCCAAAGGCGGCTCAGGTGAAGCATGGGCAAATGGAATTGAGCATATCGAGCGCAAGCTTTTAAGCATTATTGAAAATGAAGGCGTTGAACGGATTTCTGAAAACCGGGTTCCCTTCGACCCAACCATTCACGAAGCAATTTCAAGCGAAGACAATTCTGACTTTGAAAGTCATGAAGTTATCGAAGTCATCCGTTACGGCTACAAATTAGGCGATCGCGTATTGCGCCCGGCGATGGTACGCGTTGCCAGATAATTTACATTAAAGAGGAAATTATGGCAAAAATTATAGGCATCGATCTTGGAACCACAAATTCTGTAGTGGCAGTGATGAGCGGCGGTGAGCCTGTGGTTATCCCCTCTGCAGAAGGTGAACGGCTGATCCCATCGGTTGTTGCGGTAAACAAAAACCACGAACGTATCGTGGGACGCGCGGCACGCAACCAGGCAATTGTAAACCCCGAAAACACCATTTTCTCAATTAAGCGTCTCATGGGGCGCAAGTTCAGCGACCCTGAGGTGCAGCGTACCATGAGCCGAGTGCCATACAAAATTTCAGCGGCAAACAACGGCGATATCCGTGTTACTCTGGACGGAAAAGAATACAGCCCTCCTGAAGTTAGCGCAATGATCCTCAGTAAGCTCAAGGCAGATGCCGAAGCCTTCCTTGGAGAAACTGTGAATCAGGCGGTTATCACTGTTCCGGCATATTTCAATGATGCACAACGCAACGCCACAAAAGACGCCGGTCGAATTGCCGGTCTTGAAGTCCTGCGGATTATAAATGAACCAACCGCCTCTTCACTGGCTTACGGCTTGGATAAAGGAAAAAATGAAATCATTGCGGTGTACGACCTCGGCGGCGGCACATTTGATATCTCAGTGCTGGATGTTGGCGAAGGCGTCTTTCAAGTGCGCGCCACCAATGGAGACACCTTCCTTGGCGGAGATGATTTTGATCTGCGCGTGATGGATTATCTGATCGATGAGTTCAAGAAATCAAGCGGCATCGATATTCATTCTGATCGACAGGCGCTGCAACGCTTAAAAGAAGCCTCTGAAAAAGCCAAGATTGAGCTTTCGACAGTGCAGCAAACTGAGATCAACCTGCCCTATCTAACAGCAGACGCTACCGGACCGAAACACCTGGTGCTGACACTTACCCGTGCCAAGCTTGAACAGATTACTGAAGATTTGATCAAGAAGAGTATGGAACCCATCCGCCGTGCGCTCTCAGATGCTTCGTTGAAGGCCTCAGAAATTAACGAAGTTGTGCTGGTAGGCGGAATGACACGTATGCCCGCTGTGCAGGAAGCAGTAAAACGCGAATTCGGCAGAGAACCACACAAGGGTGTGAACCCCGATGAGGTCGTTGCCGTCGGCGCTGCCATCCAGGCGGGTGTGCTGGGCGGTGATGTGAAAGATATCCTCTTGCTGGATGTCACGCCACTCACGCTGGCCGTTGAAACGATGGGTGGTATTTCTACACCGCTGATCGAGCGCAACACCACCATCCCCACACGCAAGAGCCAGGTTTTCTCCACCGCCTCTGATGGACAAACCCAGGTTGAGATCCATGTGCTGCAGGGCGAACGATCCATGGCGGCTGACAACAAGTCGTTGGGCAAGTTCAATCTTGATGGCATTCCATCCGCACCACGCGGCATCCCACAAATCGAAGTAACCTTTGATATCGATGCTAATGGTATTTTGAATGTCACCGCGTTGGATAAAGCCACCAACCGTTCACAGCATATTACCATCACTGCATCAAGCGGGTTGTCTGAGGCGGAAGTACAGAAAATGAAAAAAGATGCCGAAGCCAATGTTGAAGACGACCGCAAACGCAAGGAACTGGTGGAAGTGCGAAACAACGCCGATAATGCTGTTTATGGCGCTGAAAAACTCATCCGCGAGAATGGCGACAAGATTCCCGCTGACCTTAAACAAGAAGTTGAAGGGCACATCAACAGCCTGAGAAGTGTACTCAATGAGGATAACGCGGAAAATATTCGCAAAGCCACCGATACACTGAACCAGTCAGTACAAAAGATTGGCGCCAGTATGTATCAGCAGCCTGGCACAGGCGAAGCGCAGCCCGACAACACAACAACCGATGAGCCCGGTCCCGACCCCTCCAAAGAAGGCGATTCAGGCGATGTGGTGGATGGTGAATTCAAATCGGTTTAGTTGCCGATAAACATCAATGTATTTCAGTCGGGGCGCCTGGAGTTGAAACCTGCGCGCCCCGGGTTTATCTTAACCGAGCTTAAAGGGAACAGTGTATGACCAAGCGTGATTATTACGAAGTATTGGGTGTCAATCGGAATGCTTCACCTGAAGAGTTGAAATCGGCTTTCCGCTCGTTGGCACGGAAGTACCATCCGGATATTAACAAAGAAGCTCATGCCGAAGAAACATTCAAAGAGATTAACGAAGCCTACGCCATCCTTTCAGACGCTGACAAGCGGCGCTCTTATGACCAGTTTGGCCACGCCGGCGTACAAGGTGCCGGCGGCGTACCTGATTGGACAACCATGGACTTTTCAGATATTTTTGGTGAGTTCTTTGGGTTTGCCACTGGGGCTTCACGCGCAAGGCAAAACGCTCCGCGGCGCGGTCAAGATCTGGCTTATACAGTTAACCTGACCTTCGAAGAAGCCATTTTTGGTGTAGAGAAAGAGGTTCAGTTCACCCGTGATGAGGTATGCCACACCTGCAATGGAAAAGGGTCAGAACCCGGTTCCAATCCGGCAAAATGCAGTAATTGCGGCGGCCGCGGCGAAGTCCGACAGGTGCGCCAAACCTTCCTTGGCTCCATGGTCCAAGTTACTCCATGCCCGGTTTGCGCAGGCAGAGGCGAAATTATCGGCACCCCTTGCCATACCTGTAATGCCAAAGGGCTCGAGCGCAAGACAGTTACCAAGAAAGTGACCATTCCCGGCGGTGTGGATAACGGTACACAAATCAGGTTGGCTGGAGAAGGTCAGCCCGGTATCAACGGCGGACCCACAGGCAACCTTTATATTGAAATTAAAGTGAAAAACCATAAGTTTTTCCGCCGGAGCGAAAATAACATCCTGCTGGATTTGAATATCAATATTGCACAAGCCTCGCTTGGCGCGGAAATTGAAATCCCCACGGTAGATGGACCCACCACAATGACCATACCCGCAGGCACCCAGCCCGGCAAAGTTTTCACCCTGCGCGGGAAGGGCAGCCCAATTTTACACAGCAATTCGCGCGGCGACCAGAAAGTAATCATCAATGTAGAAATTCCCTCCAAGCTGACGGATGACCAGCGCCTGCATCTTGAGGCGCTCGCCGCCAGTATGGGCACTGAAGTGCGCCCGCAGGAAAAGGGTTTTCTCGATACGCTAAAGGAGATTTTCGGTGGCTGAAGCAAAATGGTTACGTGTATCGTTGAGTGTTGATGGCGAGTTGGCAGAAGCGGTTGCCGAAGCCTTGGAACGCTATACCAGCGGCGGGGTGGTGGTTGAATCTGATGTCAAGTTTGTCAACGCTGAAGACCTGGGCACCCCTTACGGACCGGTGAAAGTGTACGGCTACATCATCATTGATGAGAATATTCAGGAGACACGGCAGAAGGTGGAAGAAGCCTTGTGGCATATCCATACCATTCGTCAACTGCCTCAACCTGAATACAGCGAGATTGCCGATGAAAACTGGATGGAAGCCTGGAAGGTGCATTACCGACCTATTCCAATTGGCGAGAAACTCCTGGTTATGCCCGCCTGGATTGAGCAAGAGGACGCGAGCCGCCTGACGGTAAAGATTGACCCGAGCATGGCTTTCGGCACCGGAACGCACCCATCCACACAACTCTGTCTGGAATTGCTTGAAGTTTATACCCAACAAGGCAATGCCGTGATTGATGTAGGCTGTGGATCGGGGATTCTATCGATTGCTGCGCTTAAATTAGGAGCGAGTAAGGCGATCTGCGTGGATATTGATGCGGCAGCCATTAAAGCCACACTGGAAAACAGCCGCGCCAATGGCGTGGATGACGCCGTCGAGACTGGGCTGGGTTCGGTAGACGAAGTGAGGGCTAAAACGTTTTCGGTTAATCAAGCACCTGTGGTACTGGCGAATATTCTTGCACCAGTCATTATCCGCCTCTTCGATGGTGATCTGGCTCAATTGGTAACACCGGGGGGCGTTATCATCCTGGCAGGGATTCTGGATGAACAAGGAGCGTCAGTGCGCGCCGCTGGTGAAGCCCACGGGCTCACCTTTGTGGAAGAACGCCACATCGGCGATTGGGTGGCTCTGGTGATGCGCCGGGCGTGATGATGTGTTTTGGAATGAGAGACGTCCGCGGTTAGCGCTGACTTTCTTTTTATTCAGTTCGCTGCTTTTTACAGTGCTCAACAATTTTAATGTGATGCAAACAGGTGCGGGTTTAAGTTGCCCGTAATCAATATAACTTAAAACAAAACCCGCTTCTTATTAATGAAAGC
Source organism: Anaerolineaceae bacterium (assembly GCA_018060515.1). Taxonomy (GTDB): domain Bacteria; phylum Chloroflexota; class Anaerolineae; order Anaerolineales; family Anaerolineaceae; genus UBA6107. Next base: position 6,091 of record JAGOVY010000055.1, read on the forward strand.
GGGTTTTCTATTTTTACCCAACCGTGGTGGTCTTGATCGGAATCAGGTATCTAAGCGATAAAGTCGTATTAAAAGCGCGAGGATTATTCAACGATCTCAAACGAGGTGGTGATTTCCGCCTTGCCTTTCAACGTCGCCGCCACAGAACAATATTTCTCCTCTGATAACTCAATAGCCTGATGAACGTCTTTCTCGGTAAGCCTGCTGCCCTTTAGGCGATAGGTCAGATGAATTTTGCGAAAAGTCCAGGGGGGATCTTTCTCTTGTTCAGCCTCAGCGCTGATCTCCAACCCCAACAGTCCTGTACGCTTCTTGGTGAGGATGTCGACAACATCCACCGCTGTACAGGCCGCCAACGCCACCAGTACCAATTCGGAGGGTTTCATGCCTACACCTTCGTCAGGAGTTGAAAGCACTACCGAGTGGTTGGTAGAGTCTGTGCCGACAAACTGCTTTCCGCCAATCCATTTTACGGACGCTGAACTCATATGATTCTCCTTGCAATTTATAATTTTTTCATACTATTACAGAGATGCCGGATGTAAGATTTCAACCAAGCAGGGTTCACTTTCGTCAACCTAAGGGGTACTATACTGCTTTTAACTCTTTATCGCAAGCGCAAATATTCGGCAATAATTCCTCTTGACATTGAACATTTGTTCGTGTATGATATTAGTACAAATGACCGATAAGCTTCACAGGAGGTGAGCAATGGCACGCAGACATGCAGGTATCAGCGAGAGACAACTCAAGATCATGGAATTCTTGATGAAATTCAATGAAAGCAACGGTTACTCTCCGTCCATCAGGCAAATCGGAGACAGCATTAATGTAAAGTCAACCTCTCTCGTAGATTACTACTTGAAACAATTACAGGAAATGGGCTACATCGAACGTGAAGATAGAATTTCTCGCTCTATTCGGGTATTGCAGCCAGTTAAAAGCGGTGCTGTCCAAATCTCGATGGCAGGCGAACCTAACAGGATTTCCGCCGTTGTGCGCACTGGCACGGTGAACATCCCGCTGGCTGGTCGTATTGTTGCCAGTGCACCCATCCCCATGCCCGCCTCTGACCTGAATTACTACGATGCTGAGTCGAGCGTGGATATCGCCCTAAGCCTGCTTCCAGTAAAAGACGTCGAGGATTTGTTTGCGCTTGAAGTGAGCGGAGACTCGATGATTGACGCCATGGTTAATGACGGTGATATTGTGGTGATGAAAAAAGCAGTTTCAGCCAACAATGGCGAGATGGTCGCAGTTTGGCTGGATGATAAAGACGAGACAACCCTGAAATACTTCTATAGAGAACCTGGTCGCATCCGCCTGCAGCCTGCCAACCCAAACATGAATCCGATCTATGTGCAGAACCCTGAAAGTCTGCGTATCATGGGTAAGGTTGTTCTGGTTATACGGCAGGTGCACACCATCGCGGGTTAAAGAGTCCATGCGCTGAACGGGGATCTAATCTGCTCCCGCTTTGATTTTTGTGTGTTTCCCACCAGTGGTTTATATCCGCCGTGGGCTCTTGCATGTTGCATTGAATATGCAAATGCAGCCACAATGATCCACTCACAGACCGTTAAAAAGTGACCCTTTTCACCACTTGAATGCCATTTAACTGCATTTGATGCAAGTATATGGCATGCAGCAAATCTCCCGGGTGAGGAACTGCTCCAAGATTTTTAGCAGTCTCGACATCCAAATCGTATGTAGCGACGCACTCTTCGGGGATTATGATTGCTGCTGATGCGTTTTGATGTGCATTGGCATCCAGGCGCAGTTCCATGGCAGCCTGGTATACGCACAAATCCGTGCAGTCACCGGCAAGAATGGTATTTGTAATCTGCGGCAGCGCCTTCAATTTCTCAGCCAGTGATGTGCCCAATGAGGGTGAAAGCGAGTTCTTTTTAATAAGTACCATTTGATCATAAAATTTTAATGCTCGAATCTCAGCCGTGGTTTCAGATTCTTCTGTACCTCTGATACAATGCGGCAAAAATGCGTTAAATTCTACGGCATCTGGCTCATGCGTATCGTTAAGTAAAAAGAAATACCGCACCCCTGCATCCCAAGCGTTTTGAAGCAGGCGCACGGTCGGCTCAACAATCGCCTTCACCCGCGAGCTGGCTAAGGCTCCCTCATTGCAGAAACCATTGGTCAAGTCCACGATCATGATTGCAGTTTGTTCGGCATGTTCAATATAAAGCGCCGGCAGTGCATCCAGCCACGACTCGAGATATGCGAGGTACTTGTCAGCGCCCTCCATTAACCGTGTGTTGGTTTTCATTACCAAATCCTTTCCAAATCGGGGTTGTCACAGGCTTTACGTCCCACCTTTGCCATATCCACCCAAGTGCCATTTATCTTTACCCGCACCACATCGGCTGTGAAATCCATTTTGGTTTTGCCGTAGTTTTCAAAAAATGTCGAACCCACGGCGTAATAATCCACAGGTACGTTTTGTTTCTCAAACTTGGTGATACGATCAACATTGAATCCGCCCGAAACCACAATTTTCACATTGCGGCAATATGCTTCAGCGCTCTCCTGCCAGGCTTGCGGCAGATCCCACTCTTTCCAGGCTGAATCCAGACCATGGCGCACATTAAACACGAGCCGCTGGTTTACACCATGGTCAAGCGCCGGGTCGCCCAGTAAATCTACCGATTGGTCGCGTAAAGAAGCGCTGGTATCGAGGCGCACACCATTCAGGATATATTTTCTCGCCTCATTTTCATCTCCCACCGCCATCAGCTGCATGTATTTCAAGAACATAGCTTTACAGGTTTTTTTGGAATCAGAAACACAATCATTTTTGAAGTCAACAAGTGCTATGCGCATAACATTGCTGTCGATGGTGTGGGCAAAGGCGAGCATCGCCTGGGCTGTATCTCCTAAAAAACAGGCAATGGCAGAGTGTGAAACAGTACCGCCGCCTGCCCCACCCCACCAGTCACCCTGCGCATCGGTAGAAACGAGTGCGCCTAACTTGCTGGCGAAATCGAGGTTAAAACGCTCTACGGCGATTTGATAGGAGTAGCCATCGGCAGCCTGCACCTCGTGCAAGTCAAAACGCGCCGGGAAGAACATAACAGGTTTACCATTCGCCGCAACGAGGGTTTCATAAACATTGGTGGCAACCCGGCTGGCGCGCGTGAGGATCCCCAGCATGGGGGTTTCGAGGATGGCAAAGTCACGATAGCGCCCTCTTACGCGCATCACCGGCTGAACTTCCATTGGGTCTCCGTTATAATGCACACAAGCGCCGTCTTCAATTGCCCAAACCTGCAGCCGGTCGGCTGTGTTGACAAACTCATTTCCATTGAAGTAACCGGTACATTCTTTCAGCATCGTGAGGGCTTTGTCTACCCCGACGATTAATGTTTTACCCGAATGACGTGTAAACCATTGCATTTCCACCTCGAGGTCACCGGGTTCGAGGCGGTCGAGATTCACTGATTTAAGCTGCTCTGGTGCCTCACCCAAGAAGGTATAGCCTTCTCGATCGAGCGCAGACAGCATAAGGGAGATATTTACGAAGTATTTATCTGAATACCAACCCTTACGCATTCTTTCCACATCAAGCTTGAACACATCATTATCTAATCGTTTATGGTCAAAAACACTCATTCGTCCCTCGCTTAGGTTGGCCTTTGTTCGTGCGCTAAAGATAGTCTATTCCAGAATTTTAATCAAGAGCAGTAAGTGCTGTGCACAAGGCAAAGAATAATAGCGTGTCTGTCTTGCTATTTATGCAATCCTGCTTGGAAGGTCATGTACTGCTGCATAATCAGATATTTTTAACAATCCAATAATCAACTCACCTGTAATACTAAAGAGGCCGTCTCCTAATGAGAGACAGCCTCTTGATTGTGTATGGTTCGCGCTGTTTGCGCTTGAGTGAAGTTTACTAAACTAATTCAGCTACGCCACCAGCGGCTTCAATTTTGCCTTTGGCGTCAGTTGCAGCTTCTTTACCAACACCGGAAAGAACTTTGGCGCCAGCGGTTTCTGCCATGGTTTTGGCTTCGACCAGGCCAAGGTTGGTGAGGGTGCGGATGACTTTGATGACTTCGATCTTCTTGGGGCCAGCGTCTTTGAGGACGACATCAAACTCAGTCTGTTCTTCCACAGGTTCGGCGGAAGCGGCGGCAGCGGGGCCAGCAGAAACAGCAACAGGAGCGGCAGCAGAGACGCCCCATTTTTCCTCAAGCAATTTTACCAACTCAGCAGCTTCAAGCACGGTAAGAGCGCTCAACTGCTCAACGATTTTTTCCATATCAGCCATTTCAATAAACTCCTTTTAGTTTATATTAATTGTTTACCGGAGTAACCCCGGATTGTGTACAAATTAACCAGCAACCGGCGCTTTTTCACCGTATGCTTTGATTACGCCAGCCATAGAGCGGGCGGGTTCCGCCAACGTGCGAACCAACTTGGATGCAGGTGCTGAGATCACACCGAGCAGCGTGGCGCGCATTACAGGCAGAGGCGGCAGGTCTGCCAGTGATTTTACTTGAGCCGTGGTGATAATTTCCTTGCCCAGAAATCCACCTTTGATGCTGCGTGTTTCTGACCCTTTGATGAAATCAGTGTACGCTTTTGCCAGCGCGGGCGGGTCGTTTGGGGCGAAACCAACCAATGAGGTGCCTTCAAAGAATTCTGGAACCGGAAAGCCCTGGGTCTGCAGCGCACGGGTGAACAAGGTATTTTTCACAAGACGAACAGCACCACCGGTTTCGCGGGCTTTGGCACGCAAAACATCAATTTCTTTGGTTGTGATTTTTGAATAATCGATGACGAAAACCGCCTGGCTCTCGCTTAATAGTTGTTCATATTCGGCGACCTTATCGACTTTCTTGCCTTTAGTATAAGCCAATGAATTTATCCTCCTTCCTTATCATATTAAAAATCAGTCTTTGCCCGGTTATGCCGATCAAAGACTGATTTCCTATTCCCCATCTGGGGAGAATGCTAAAGGATGCGTCTTCACCTCGGCAGGGTATTAAGTCTTTTCAGACACCGGCTTTCTTGGGTGAGCGCTGGTTCTTCACCAGCTGCGGTATTATACCACTAATTTGAGGTTGTAAGGTTCATCGCCTGCAATGGATCTACCTTGATGCCGGGACCCATTGTAGCAGCTACGGTTGCCTTTCTCAGATAAGAGCCTTTCGCGCCAGATGGTTTTGCTTTTTTGATTGCTTCCATCAGAGCGGCTAAATTTTCGAATAACATCTGCGCATCAAATGAGGCTTTGCCAATCGGAACGTGGATATTCGCGGTCTTATCCAGACGGAATTCAACACGCCCGGCTTTTGATTCCTGAATGACGCGAGGCAGGTCTTCAGGTGGGCAGACGGTACCAGTTTTGGGGTTAGGCATCAATGAGCGAGGACCGAGCACACGACCGAGGCGGCCGACTTTGCCCATCATATCGGGTGTAGCAATTGCCACATCAAAATCCGTCCATCCGCCGGCGATTTTGTTGATCAGTTCATCATTATCAGCAACGTAATCTGCGCCAGCCGCTTGGGCAATGGTTGCGCCTTCGCCTTGGGCAAATACAAGCACGCGCACTGTTTTGCCCAACCCATGCGGGAGCACAACAACATCGCGAACTTGCTGGTCAGCCTGGCGGGGATCCAACCCCATGCGCAGGTGAACTTCGATGGTTGAATCAAATTTTGTATATGCGGTTTCTTTTGCCAGTGTTACTGCTTCAAGCGGCTCGTAGGTCTGTTCTGGGTTGACCTTGGCGAGCGCTTCAAGGTATTGCTTGCCGTGTTTCGCCATTTTTTCTCCTTCGTGGTGCAAACGGGTGTTCTCACACCCTCCCACAGCACTATTTCTCTTCGATTGTGATACCCATATTACGGGCGGTACCTTCGATTTGGCGCATTGCGCCTTCAACATCGATGGCATTCATGTCTTTCATTTTCACTTCAGCAATTTCACGCACCTGAGCGCGGGTAACCTTGCCAACCTTTTCGCGATTGGGGATACTGGATCCGCTGGTGACCCCTGCAGCTTTCTTTAATAATACTGAGGCAGGTGGTGATTTTAAGATGAATGAAAATGAACCGTCAGTAAAAACGGTAATTTCTGCAGGAATGATATCTCCGACACGGTTCTGCGTGCGGGCATTGTATTCCTTGCAGAATGCCATAATATTGATTCCATGCCCAGCAAGCGCGGGACCAATAGGGGGTGCAGGGTTGGCTTTTCCGGCCTGAATCTGCAAACGAACAACTGCTTTTAGTTTCTTTGCCACTTTTTATCTCCTTGGTGGTTATAGCGGGTGATATTGGGGAGCACCCTCCCACAAACAGGTCTAAGACCTGGTTATGCCTTCTCCACTTGTAGAAAGTCAAGTTCTACGGGGGTTTCACGACCGAAGAAGTTCACCATTACGCGAACCTTGGTCTTTTCCATGTCAATTTCCGAGACAATGCCGCGAAAATCATTGAATGGACCATCAACAATACGCACACGTTCGCCGATTTTATAGGTGACCTTTACCAACGGTGCTTCGGCTTCCATGCGGCGCAGAATCTGCTGCACCTCTTCAGGGCGCAACGGTGTGGGATCGTTGCCCATACCGACAAAACCGGTTACACCAGGTGTGTTGCGCACGACATACCATGATTCTTCACTTAAAACCATGTTTACAAGAACGTAGCCAGGAAAAACGTGGCGTTCAACGGTGCGCCGTTTTCCATCGCGAACTTCGATTTCTTCCTGAGTAGGGATGACCACATCAAAGATCTTATCTCTCATCCCCATGGTTTCAATACGCTGCTCAAGGTTGAATCGCACTTTATTCTCATAACCCGAGTAGCAGTGAATCACAAACCAGGCGCGTTCAGATGTTCCGTCTGAGGGCAGGCCTGGAGTTTCTTCTGCCAGTGCTTCGCTACCCTGAGCAGAATCTTCAACGCTTTCTTCTCGAGAGACGTTCAAAGGATCTGCCGAAATTTCTTCTTCTGGCAGAGATTCTTCGAACTCATCGCGATTGATATCATCTTGCGTATTCATTTACACCAAACCTTATTGCACCAGGGTTAATCTACCCCAGCACAAAACCCATAACCTTTGTAAAAATAAAATCAAGCCCGCCAAGAATGGAGCCCATGATAACCATCACAATCAACACAATCTTTGTGAGGCGCAGCGCTTCACGTCGAGTTGGCCATGTCACCTTACGCAATTCGCCGAGCGTTTCACGCCACCAGCGTTTGATTCGGTTTTCTTTTACCACACTTGTTTTTTTATCCGCCACAGCCTAACTCCTCTATTTTGGGATACAACGCCGCCACTACGACGGCGGGTTTCTTGGCAGGCCAGGCAGGAATCGAACCCGCAACCTCCTGTTTTGGAGACAGGCACTCTACCAGTTGAGCTACTGGCCTATACAGTCAGGGATTTTTAGTCAAAATCCCTGACTGATTACTGAATTATTTTGTTTCGCGATGTAAGGTGTGCTTCCTGCATCGCGGGCAGAACTTTTTAATCTCCATCCGGGTCGGATCATTGCGCCGATTCTTCTCGGAAGTGTAATTACGTTCTTTACAATCGTCACAAGCGAATGTAATCACCGGTCTGATATCTTTCTTTTTTGAAGCCATAACTTTTCACTGCAGCCGGCGTTCCGACTGGCGCTCCTTCTAATTCAATTAGGCTATGATTTGTGTGATTCTGCCGGCGCCAACCGTCAGACCACCTTCACGAATCGCGAATGTTGAGCCCTGCTCCAACGCCACCGGAATGATCAGTTCGCATTCCATGGTGATGTTGTCACCAGGCATGACCATCTCCACACCTTCCGGCAGCTTGATCGATCCCGTCACATCCATCGTGCGGATGTAGAACTGCGGGCGATAGCCAC
>JAGOVY010000131.1 GCA_018060515.1 Anaerolineaceae bacterium
TATACTGATTTGGACAGCTTCGTCTGTCATTGAGAGTTCCTTTCTCTGTTGTTTGTGCTAACTTCAATATTGACTGGAACTCTCTCTTTTTGCAACCCTTTCTATGGATATTTGTGACTGTAACCATTGCCTCGTTTTGTTTTGACTTTTCATAAACAATCTGTATAATCTTAATTAATTGTGCTTGGTTTTTTTGATCCAGGCTTTTACCCATTCCAGAGGAGGAAGAAATGTTGAAAAGATCGGTGTTTATGGTTGTAATTCTGCTTGTTGTCGGGTCACTGCTGTTGGTTAGCTGCGGCCCCAAGGCTGCCGAACCTGCGGCGGTAGATTTGAATGCTCTCACGCTCGAAGAGATCATTCAAAAAGCACAAGAAGAAGGGCACGTTGAGTCGGTGGGTATGCCTGACTCGTGGGCGAACTGGGGAGAAACCTGGCAGGAGCTAACTGCAGCATACAATATCACACATGCCGACACTGACATGAGCTCTGCAGAAGAGCTCAACATGTTTGAGAATGAGAAAGACGCCCCCACTAAAGATATCGGTGATATTGGTCTTGGCTTCACAGGTGAAGCCATTTCACGCGGACTTGTTCAGGGTTACAAAACCTCGTTCTGGGGCGTTGTTCCTGATTGGGCTAAAGCTGAAAACGGCTTGTGGATGATAGCCTACACCGGTGTGACAACATTCATCTTCAACGAAGATGTTGTTGATGAGCCAGCTCCAACCTCATGGGCAGATGTTCGCGAGGGTACCTATAAGGTCACAATTGGTGATGTGATTGGTGGCGCAACCGGCCAGGCAAATGTTTTGGCGACCGCATACGCATTTGGCGGCGATATGGACAATCTCGACCCAGCGTTTGAGTTCTGGGCTGAGATGGCGAAAGCTGGCCGCATCGACCAAGGTGATATCCTGCTGCAAAGAATCCAGGCTGGCGAAGTTCAGTTAGGCGTTACCTGGAGCTACAATGCACTCACCTATCGCGATCAGACCCCGAATTACTCCTTTGTAGTCGGCGTCCCCACTGATGGTTCCATCCTGAGTGGTTATGCTTCTGTCATCAACTTCTACGCACCCCATCCGCATGCGGCTGCCCTGGCGAGAGAATACATCTTCAGTGATGAAGGTCAAATTAACCTTGCCAAAGTTGGTGCGATTCCCACCAGAACAGACATCATCATTCCGCAGTCCATCCAAGATTCCACCCTGCCGCAATCTTCTTATGCGAACTCAATTCCTATCACTGATGCTGCCAAGTATATTGAAGTCGGCAAGACAATCTCAGCTCGCTGGGAAGAAGAGATCATCCCATTGATGAGTAACTAATCGAAAGCGGTTTGTTACCTACACTGAACACTTGAGCACAATGGGGCGTAATCACTTATTACGCCCCATTTTCTAAAGTACCGGGAGAATTTATGAAGAAAAAGACGAATGCACGTTTGTATCTGCTGGTTCTCCTCCCTTTTTTGGTGGTGGTTTTCCTCTATGAAATTCTGCCGCTGATCATGCTGATATTAAGCAGTTTCAAATCAGAAACTGACAGCAGCATCTGGTTTACATTGGAAAACTTCATTACTGCCTTTACCAAGCTTTCGTATCAAAGAGCAATCGTCAACAGTTTAAAGATTACGGTTATATCAGCATTCATTGGCATTGTGATCGGTTTCTTAGGTGCCCAGGCGCTACAAAACACGCGGGGGAAACTGCGGAATCTTTTTATAGTCATCCTCAACATGACATCAAATTTCGCAGGTGTACCACTGGCTTTCGCATATATGATTATTTTAGGAAATTCTGGCATTATCCTGCTTTTTGCAAAAACCTACGGAGTCGACTTTCTGGCGAATTTCGACCTTTATACTGGCACCGGTTTAATCATGATGTATGTGTACTTCCAAATTCCTCTTGCTACATTATTAATGATTCCGGCATTCAACGGGATTCGTGGTGAGTGGAAGGAAGCCAATAATTTAATGGGCGGTAGCGCCTTGCATTTTTGGTCCAAAGTCGGAATACCCATGTTGATTCCGAGCATTTTAGGCACCATTAGCGTGCTTTTTGCCAATGCGCTGGCAGCTTATGCTACCGCATATGCGCTATTAATGAATAACTATTCTCTTCTTTCTATCAGCATCACGGGCATGTTCACTGGCGATATGACCACCCGCCCGCACCTTGGCGCTGCACTTTCCGTGATCATGATGTTGTTAATGATGGGCGCGATATTCATTAATAATTACATCACGCGACAGTCTACCAAATGGAAAGGAGAAGCGAGATGAAGAAAAGCAGAGCTTCATCAACTTTTATCATCATCGTCATCATTTATTTACTGGTTCCACTGTTCGCAACATTGGTTTATTCAATTTTCAATAAATGGACCGGGCTGCTGCCCGAGGGGTTTACTCTGGCTCATTACAGTTCTTTGCTGACCACCAAAACCTTCCTCTTGTCGTTGGGTCGCACGATATTGGTTTGCATTATCCCCATTGCGCTCACCGTTGTAGTAACGCTGCTAGCGCTCTTCGTCGTCACCATTTACTTTCCGCGATTGGAAAAATTTGTTCAGCTTCTCTGCATGATCCCATATACCATTCAGGGAGTCATCTTATCTGTGAGTATTTTAGGGTTATACGCGGGAGTGCGGGGTTTTCTGGGAATAAGATTGGTGATGCTGATTGGCGCTTACTGCATTATCATATTGCCTTATATTTTTCAGGGAATACGCAACAGTATGCATTCAGTCAATATGCCAATGCTCATCGAAGCAGCCGAGATGCTTGGCGCCAGTAAATTGAGCGCATTTTTCAAAGTAATCGTACCCAATATCCTGCCAGGCATCACCATCTCGGCGCTGTTGGCGGTGGGAATTATCTTTGGTGATTATGTGCTCATACGGAACATCACTGGCAGTTCTTTCCAGAATGTTCAGATCTACCTGTTCCTGGCGATGAAACGATCCAGTACAGAAGCATCCGCTGTGTTCGTAATTATTATGTTGACTACCTTCTTGATTACAGCCCTGGTTCTATTCTTACAGAGTCGGGATAATCGGCAACGCGCTGAAAGCAAAGGGAGATAGCGATGTCTTATATTCGTTTTGAAAATTTGAACAAGTATTACGGTAAAAACCATGTTTTAAAAGACATCAACCTCGAAATTGAAAAAGGACAGCTTGTAACTCTGCTTGGGCCTTCAGGTTGTGGCAAGAGTACACTTCTGCGCTGCCTTGCTGGGCTTGAGGTAGTGACTTCGGGCAAGGTTATCCTTGACGGCGAAGACATTACCGAGGTCAACCCGCGCGACCGCGGCATAGGGATGGTGTTTCAGCAGTATTCACTTTTCCCCAACCTTGACGTTGCCCAAAACGTGGCTTTCGGGTTGAAGCTGAAAAAAACTCCTCAATTAAAAATCGAGAACAAAGTCAAGGACATCTTAAAACTGGTCGGGCTTTCAGATAAGATTAATAGTTATCCCAGCCAGTTGAGCGGCGGTCAGCAGCAACGTGTTGCCTTAGCACGCGCCATCGTTACAGAGCCCAAAGTATTGCTGCTCGACGAACCACTTTCTGCTATTGATGCGTTATTGAGGCGTAATTTACGCATCGAAATCAGGCGTATTCAAAAAGAGCTGCATATCACCACCTTGTTTGTGACGCACGACCAAGAGGAAGCCATGGTGATCTCCGATATGATCCATCTGCTCAGCGATGGCCGGATTGAACAATCAGGCAGCGCCATTGACTTATACTCAAAGCCGCGCACGCTTTTTGCAGCGACATTTATTGGCAATTATACGATTTTACCGGCTGTCGATTTTCAAAAAGCCAGCGGATCGCCGTTGGATTGTCAGAATGTAGCCATCAGACCGGAGATCGTGCGCATCAGCCAGGAGTTGGTGGATGATGAAGCCAAGTATCACTTACGCGGCTCGGTTCGCAACAGTCTATGTCATGGCAACATCATCCGCTACGATGTTGATTGCGGCGGTGTACGGATTAATGCCGATGTAATTTTTGAAAGCGGAATTTTACTCAACGAAGGCGATGAAGTCTATCTATCGATACCACGGGAAGGTATCATTGAATTGTAAGCCTGCTCACGGAGATGGTTTTGACGCATGATTAGCATGTATGTTTTGGGGTAGTCGTCAATGGCCGGACTATTGAGGCATTAATAATGGTATTGAATATCGCCCACCGCGGCTTTTCCGGTTCTTATCCTGAAAACACCATGTTGGCTTTTCAAAAAGCGCTCGAACTGGGCGTGGATGCGATTGAAATTGATGTCCAGC
>JAGOVY010000132.1 GCA_018060515.1 Anaerolineaceae bacterium
TCAGTGAGGAGTGGCAGATCGGAAAACGTTATTGTGCTGGCAAGTCATTGAATTGTTAAAGAACTATGGGTATTTCTGACTCGAATTTACAGAAAAAAGGTTGCGTAATCAGCAGTGTGAATAATTTTGTGAGAATTGTGAATATCGTACTTGTAAACTTATTAAGCATTGATAGGAGATATGGGTAGAAAAAAGAGGCAATTACAAGAATGATTCCACATATTAAAAGGATAATCTGTGACAATCCAAGAAAAAACGTTCGTCCTCGAAGAACATCACTAAAAATCGCAAGAAAAACGCACAAACTTCCAAAAACAAAAAGGTATTTATTTTTTATCATAGAGTTGAAATATCCAATCACACAAATAAAAGTAGTAAGAACCTTGTTTAGGTTACATTACCGTATATCGTAACAATACAAATCGATTCCTGATTATATGAGAGATTATAGATTAGATCATCGTTTTACAGTAGAAATGCTCGCCGACAACATTCTCATTTGCTCTGATTGGAGATGAGGAATTTTATGCAAGCGTTTAAGGTTTAAGGATGTAAGCTCATTTAAACAAGGTTGATTAATCATAATAATTAGAGCCTTAATATTTTACTTTTCTTCCAAAAGACACATCCCTAAAAGCTCCAATTTCGTACCCAAAACTATAAAAACGCTACCTTTACAATTCATATTTTTCATTGTAGAATGCCGCTCAATCAACTATGTCAAATACAAAACAGAACAATCGACGAGAAACATCCTTAATAATCATCCAGATCGCCGCGCTCATTGGCTTCCTCGATTCTCTCTATCTCACATATATAAAAGTATTCAACGCACCAATTTACTGCACGCCAGGTCTTGGTGATTGCGATGTAGTCAATGCCAGCAGGTATTCGATTCTCTTCGGAATACCCCTTGCAGTATATGGCATGATCGGTTTTGGTTTAGTCTTCTTGATTACATTACTCGATAAAGAGCACACTTTTATCGCTGAATATCAGAATTTGATGTTATTCGGAATCAGTTTCGCAGGCTTTCTTTTCTCACTGTATTTGACCTATCTTGAGGCTTTTGTTATCAGAGCTTTTTGCCAATGGTGTGTACTTTCTGCCATTGCGATGACGGTGATTTTTATTACCACGATTGTAAGACTTGTAGTAAAATCGCCTTCGAATAAACATTAGGAGGTAATCAATATGCCAAGAATCAAATGCCACTACCTCGATTGCGCCTTCCTGGATGAAGGGTTCTGCAGTGCAGGAATGGTGGAACTGGATCCCGACATCGGCTGTAAGACCTATACAGCGAATTCTGAAGATACAAATACAGATGATTGGGATGCAGACGAGGAAGAACTCGAAGAATGGGAGGAACTGGACGAGGAAGGCGAAGATGAATGGGAAGAATTGGATTATGACGATGAGAATTAATCCAGCTCCAATCTGCTAAATTTCGCACCCCGGCTCATGTCGGGGTGTTGATTAATAGGCAACAATGACAACCGATTACCGCGATAAACAGCTCAAGCATAACGTCATCGTCAATTTGATTGACGGTGGTTTTTTTGGTTTTGGTTTGGGGTTCGCTTCATTTACAACCATGATTCCGTTGTTTGTCGCAACGCTCACTTCTTCGGCTACACTCATCGGGCTCGTGCCGGCAATTCACAACGTTGGCTGGCAGCTGCCACAATTGCTGCTCGCAAACCGCATTTCGCGTATGGAGAAGATCAGGCCGTACGTCATGTTCATGACTGTGCAAGAAAGATTGCCTATTCTGGGTTTGGGGATTATTGCCCTGTTAACGCCAAGGATAGGCGTCAAAACAGCCCTTCTAATTACATTTCTTCTACTCATCTGGCAGGGACTGGGGTCTGGGCTTACTGCGAACGCCTGGCAAATTATGATGAGCAAGGTAATCCCAGGCAATGTCTTTGCTACTTTCCTGGGGGCACAGTCAGCGGTTTCAAACTTATTTGCCAGTGCTGGTGCATATTTTGCGGGTTTATTACTCGTTCTGCTTAACCCACCATATGATTTCGCCACTTGCTTTTTTATAGCCTCTGGCTTATATGCCCTTTCATGGGTGTTTCTTAACCTCACCAGAGAAGGCGAGAGAGAACCCAATGCACCAGATATTCCCGTGAGTCCACTTTGGCAGAATGTCAGAAACATATTGAAGAATGACCGCTCGTTTACCAATTTTCTCATCAGCCGTTTCATCGCCCATTTCGGTATGATGGCATTCGCATTTTATTCTGTTTACGCGGTGAAAATTCTCGGAATGAATACTATTCAGGTGGGTTTTATGACCAGTGTATTGATGCTCACGATGGTGATTATGAACCCTCTGCTCGGAAGGCTCTCAGACATCTGGTCGCGCAAATGGGTATTGGTGTTAGGCAGCCTTTGTGCATCAGCCAGCGCACTGCTTGCCTTATTGATTAAAGAGCCTAATTTGTTTGCACTGGTTTTTGTCCTCAATGGGATCGCCTCCACATCATTTTGGACAATCGGTATCGCCATGTCGTTGGAATTTGGAACGGAGAGCCAACGCCCGACCTATGTGGGTATGGCAAACACATTGGTTGCTCCGGCGGCCATTATTGCGCCCCTCATAGGTGGAGTTTTGGCAGACACATTTCAATATTCTGCCACCTTCATTGCGTCTTCAGCCTTTGCATTGCTTGGCAGCTTCGTCCTGGCATTAATGGTTCAGGAATCAAAAAAGAAGACGGAATTTCCCACTTTCTAAGTCTCAACAAAGCTAATTTCCGAAACTTTGTCGGTTAAATCATTAATCCACTTCTTGGAAAAATACCGCCGCAGCCCGAGTGAAAGCTTGGTAATCTCCTCAGTGAGCGTGAGCGCATACACGAAATATACTGGCAGATGCAAGAGGAACGCTCCAGCGGCTGTGATGGGGATGCCAACCAGCCAGATCACCAACCCGTCGAGGATCAGCGAAAAACGTGTATCGCCGCCTGAACGCAGAATCCCGATGATGATGACGTGATTTGAAGCCCTGATCGACATTGCCAGCCCCAAAACGATGATGATGCGCTGGGCGTTGTAAATCACTTCAGGGTCAACGCGATAAAACCTTAAGAATAATGGCGCAATTAATATCACAACCAAGCCCATTAAGAAAGCGCCTAAAGCCTGAATTGTCAACGATCTGCCGGCATAGGTGTAAGCCTTTTGCAGTTTCTCCTGCCCGATCAGATTGCCTACGAGTATGGCTGTTGCATTGCCAATTCCAAGAAACACCACAAACGCCAGTTGGTCAATCGTGCCAACAATGTTAATTGCTGCTACCGCATTGGTGCCGATATGCCCATAAATAGCGTTGTAAGTTGTAATGCCAAAAGACCATAACGCCTCGTTGGCAATTACAGGCACAATCGGTTTCATAACCCGTTTGATAAACTCCCAATCGAACTCAAGGAGGTAGCTTCTGCCCGCGGCCACTGGGTTGGAGCGATTTCGATATATCAAGAAAAGCAACGCAAAGCACTCCAGCATCCTGGCTGCCACGCCGGCAATAGCCACGCCCACAATGCCGAGTGCAGGGATTCCCAGTTTGGCAACCCCGAAAATGAGCGGGTATGCAATAATCACGTCTAATATAAGTGCTGTAGTGCTGACAAAAACTGGCAGGCGTACATTCCCCACCGCACGCGAAGCCATACTGAAAACGGCGGTGAGGGTGTAAAAGCCGTATGTCCAACACATGATGCGCAAGTATTGACTTCCCATTTCAATCACTTTTGGATCTTGCGTATACACCCGTAATGCCGTCTCTGGGAAGAAGCGAGCAATAACAAAGAAAACAATCGCCGCAATTAGCCCGAGTTTCACTGTGAGCCCAACTACGCGACGGATATTGTGAACATCTTTCTTTCCCCACAATTGAGCGGTAAACATCGCTGAACCACTGGCAATGCCAAAAATCATCAGGTTGAGCAAAAACCATATCTGGTTTGCCAGCCCAACAGAAGCAATGTGCACTTCGCCAAGCTGCCCAATCATGATTACTGAAACAAAATTAAGCGATGAGGTAATAAGGTTCTGCAGCGCAATCGGCAGAGCCAGACGGAACAGCGAGCGGTAGTATTCAGAATCGCGAAAAAAAGCCAAGATTTTATTCATGATCAATATATCGATACATTAGTCAATAAGAACCCGATAACCGTCCGCTTGCAGGATGTAATTTATTACAAATTTTACTGCACCACGGCTGCCAGGCGAACGGTAACAGCC
>JAGOVY010000056.1 GCA_018060515.1 Anaerolineaceae bacterium
GCTGGTTCTCCCCGAAATAGCTTTAGGGCTAGCGCTATATGTTCAGTACCGGAGGTAGAGCACTGAATGGGCTAGGGGGCTTAATGCTTACCAAACCCAATCAAACTCCGAATGCCGGTACTCCAGAATATAGCAGTCGGACTACGGGAGATGAGTTTCGTAGTCGAAAGGGAAACAGCCCAGACCAACAGCTAAGGTCCCCAAATTTATGCTAAGTGGGAAACGATGTGGGGTTACTTAAACAACCAGTAGGTTGGCTTAGAAGCAGCCACCCTTTAAAGAGTGCGTAATAGCTCACTGGTCAAGTGATCCTGCGCGGAAAATTTAACGGGGCTAAGCATAATACCGAAGCTTTGGGTCTCAGCAATAGCTGGGGCGGTAGGGGAGCGTTCTGTTTGCAGTGAAGGTCGACCGTAAGGACGGCTGGAGCGGACAGAAGTGAGAATGCAGGCATGAGTAGCGTAAAACACGTGAGAACCGTGTTCGCCGTATGTCTAAGGTTTCCGACGCCAGGTCATTCCGCGTCGGGTTAGTCGGGTCCTTAGCCGAGGCCGAAAGGCGTAGGTGATGGACATCGGGTCAACATTCCCGAACCACTTAAGAGGAGTGAAGGGGGGACGCAGCGAGGTAGGCCAGCCCACGATTGGTTGTGTGGGTGCACCAAATGTCAGACGTTGAGAGCTGTAGGCAAATCCGCAGCTTGAGTTGAGATCTGGTGGCGTGCCCTTGAGGTAGAAGTGAGTTGAGCCTTGCTGCCAAGAAAAGCCCCTAAACGTTGAATCTTGAGTGCCCGTACCGCAAACCGACACTGGTAGACGAGTAGAGTATACTAAGGCGAACGGGAGAACCCTCGTTAAGGAATTAGGCAACATAGCCCCGTAACTTCGGGAGAAGGGGTGCCTTTCGACGTGAAAGTTTATCTTGAGCGTTGAGAGGTCGCAGTGAAATGGCTCTAGTGACTGGTTAACAAAACCACAGGTCTCTGCAAAGCCGCAAGGCGATGTATAGGGGCTGACACCTGCCCAGTGCCGGAAGGTTAAAGGGAGAGGTTAGACGCAAGTCGAAGCTTTGAACTGAAGCCCCGGTGAACGGCGGCCGTAACTATAACGGTCCTAAGGTAGCGAAATTCCTTGTCGGGTAAGTTCCGACCCGCACGAACGGTGTAACAACTAGAGCACTGTCTCAACGAGGGACCCGGCGAAATTGAAATGGCTGTGAAGATGCGGCCTACCCGCAGCAGGACAATAAGACCCCGTGGAGCTTTACTGCATCCTGGCATTGAGTTTGGGCAAGGTTTGTGTAGGATAGGTGGGAGGCTGTGAAACTGGAGCGCTAGCTTCGGTGGAGCCGTCGGTGAAATACCACCCTAACTTTGTTTAGACCCTAACCTCATTCCGTAATCCGGATGAGGGACCGTGCCAGGTGGGCAGTTTGACTGGGGCGGTCGCCTCCTAAAAGGTAACGGAGGCGCCCAAAGGTTCCCTCAGGCAGAATGGAAACCTGCCAAAGAGTGTAAAGGCATAAGGGAGCTTGACTGCAAGACCAACGCGTCGAGCAGAGACGAAAGTCGGGCTTAGTGATCCCACGGTACTGAGTGGAAGGGCCGTGGCTTACCGGATAAAAGCTACCCCGGGGATAACAGGCTGGTGAAGTCCAAGAGTTCATATCGACGACTTCGCTCGGCACCTCGATGTCGGCTCATCGCATCCTGGGGCTGTATCAGGTCCCAAGGGTCGGGCTGTTCGCCCGTTAAAGCGGTACGCGAGCTGGGTTCAGACCGTCGTGAGACAGGTCGGTCTCTATCCGCTGTGGGCGTAAGGGATTTGAGTGGAGCTGCCCCTAGTACGAGAGGACCGGGGTGGACTGACCGATGGTGTTCCAGTTGTCGTGCCAACGGCATTGCTGGGTAGCTAAGTCAGGCAGAGATAACCGCTGAATGCATCTAAGTGGGAAACTTGCCACAAGATAAGATCCCTGTAATCCCGTAAGGGAGTAAGATCACAGGTAGACTACCTGTTTGATAGGCAGAGTGTGTAAGCGCAGTAATGCGTTGAGCTAATCTGTACTAATGATCGAGGGCTTCTTCATATGGTGCGGGGAACCCGGCACTCTTTGGAAGACTACATACTATTTTATTGGTTCGTACCTTTACTTTGTGAATAAAGTCTCTTGGTGACTTGAGCGACAGTGGTACACCCGGTAACATCCCGAACCCGGTCGTTAAGGCTGTCAGCGCCGATGGTACTTGGGGGGCGACCCCTTGGGAGAGTAGGTCGTTGCCAAGAGACTTTTTCTATTTTAACTCCCCGGTTTACTTTCATACTGCACTTACTGTTGCATTAGTTAGTTTCTTTAAGTTAACAATAATCAAAACACCGGCTTGCGTCATTTGCGCAGCCGGTGTTTTTTGTTTAAAGATTTACTATGTTACAGCGTTCGCCGCTCACGATCATAGTTCTGACCCAGAAAAGCAGGGACGCGCGTTTTGCCGAAGGTGAATATCATGACAATGATGGTGGCAACGTACGGCAGCATCAACAGGAACTGATAGGGTATGAACGATCCGCCTACCTGGAAGCGGTAAGAGAGAACCTCGATACCGGCAAAGAAGAGTGAACCAAACAAAATCGGAATCGGGCTCCAACCGCCAAAGAACGACAGCGCAATTGCCAGCCAGCCACGCCCTTTGGTCATCAGGTCGGTGAATGTTCCAGTGTACACCATTGGCAGATAGGCGCCTGCCAGGCCGATAAACATGCCACCGATAATCGATGTAACGTAGCGGTATCGAACCACGTCAATTCCCAGGCTGTCAGCTGCTTTGGGGTTTTCTCCCACAGAGCGCAAGCGCAAGCCAAGGTTGGTACGGTAAATGACATACCAAAGGATTATGGAGGCAAGCACAGAGAAATAAACCAGAAGGTTTTGATTGAAGAGAATGGGTCCAATGAAGGGAATCTGACTGAGTAGTGGAATTGGAATGTCTTTTAATGTAGGGATCAACGGCGGAACCATCGTAACGCCAATCACAAGTTTTGGCAGCAAGGATGATAACCCTAAGCCGATGAAAAACAGCGCCAAACCGATCACAAATTGGTCCATTTTCAGTGTGGTGGTGAAATAAGCAAGTAAAAGGCCAAACAAGCCGCCTACGCCCATGGCCGCCAGCATACCGATCAAAACATTCCCGCTCAAGTAGCTTACCAAAAACCCCACCGAAGCTCCGGTGAGCATGATCCCTTCTTGAGCGACGTTAAACACACCTGTTCGTCCGCCAAGCATGGTTCCCTGGCTGGCTAACGCAAACGGCACCATCGAAAGGAAAGTCAGTTTTAAGAAATCAGCGATTATAGATTCGAAACCTGTCATTTCTGCCGCCTTCTTACGATATCTGAGAGGAGGATGAAGATTAAAATCAGCGCCTCAACAATTAATACGATTTGTACCGGAATCATCATTGTACGCTGCATGGCGCTGCCGCCGACCTCGAGGATTGCGATGAAAAACGCAACAAACGGCACCGCCTGGTTTTTCCCTCTGGCGATCAAACCGATGATTAAGCCCAATGTTGGGAAGTTGGAATGCAGCCCTTCAATCAAACGATGGTGGGTACCGGTTACCTCGATTGCGCCTGCCAAACCGGCAACCGCAGCGCCGATGACCAGTGAGAAGAGGAACATTTTGCGAATGTCGATCCCATGAACTTTTGAGGCCCGCGGATTGGCTCCGGTTACGACCAGTTCATAGCCCGCTGTAGTTTTACTGGTGAAAATGTAAATGCCAATCGCCACTAGTACCGCCAGGATAATGCCAGAATGCAGCGGCGGGTTTTTGACAAGCATAGGCAGGAAGGCGTTTTCGCTGATGGGAATTGTGGTGGGATGCCCGGCGACGGGATCGCGCCATGGACCGGTTGCCACGTAATCAATCAACGCAAACGAAACGAAATTCAAGAGAACTGTTGAAAGAATTTCATTGATATTAAACTGATAAAGAAGCCAGGCTGCGATTAGCCCCCAAAAAGCGCCTGCCAGTATGCCTGCAGCCAAAACAAGGGGCAGCAAAATAATGGCCGGCAGATCAGGAAACATGATACCCACGGAAGCTGCACCGATTGCCCCTACCAGCATTTGCCCTTCAGCGCCAATGTTAAACTTACCGGATGAAAGCGGCACGGTAAACGCCAGCGCTACCAAAGTCAGCGGTATCCACTTTAACAGTGTTTGAATAAAACCGTTAGGGGTTCTAAACGATGTTAAGAGCAATGTCTGAAAAGCCTTAAGCGGGTTGAAGTTTAAGGCTAACAGTAAGATTCCCGCAGCGACAAAGGCCACTAAAACCGCGATCAGATAAGGTATGAATTTTTTAATTTGTGTCATCGCTATACTCTTTCGCCTCGATTAATTGGATTCTTTTTCATAACCACTCATCAGGCGGCCAATTTCATACTTCTCAAATTTTGTGCGCGGCAGCACACCAACAATTTTGCCGCGATACATCACCGCAATGCGATCGCAAATTAAGAGAAGCTCATCGAGATCTTCTGACAAGAGCAGGGTGGCTGTTCCCGTGGCAGCCCGCTCGAACAGTTTCTTGTAAACAAAATCCATCGAGGGGATGTCCAACCCTCGGGTTGGGTTGTGAGCGATCATAACGGAGGATGGTTGAGAGAACGCCCGCGCAATCATCACACGCTGTATGTTTCCGCCCGATAAGTTGCCGCCAACTTCATCGGGACCGGTTGTCTTTATGCTGTACTCGGAAATCATTTTTCTTGAGCTGTCAAATACATTTTTCCAGTTGATTATACCTTTGCGACTGTAAGGTTCAAGTGAGTGATAACCAAGGATTAAGTTGTGTGCCACACTGACTTTGTTCAAGAACCCATCTGAAAGCCGGTCTTCAGGGATATAAACGAAACCTTCTGCGATACGTTTCTTGGTGGAGTGTGTGGTAATCTCAGCGCCGTTCAACAGAATTTTACCCGTTGAGGCGGATTGAATACCCATTAACACTTCAGCCAGCTCTCTCTGACCATTACCGGCAACACCGGCAATGCCTAAAATCTCACCACTGTGCATTTCAAAATTGATTCCGTCTAATTGAACAATTTTTTCGGAATTAATGAGCTGCAGGTCTTCCAGTTTTATCACCACGGCTGAAGAAGTCGCCTCACCTGAAGTTTCCTCTCGTTTTGAGAAGATAACGCTTTTTTCAAGATCCATCCCCTCACCAACCATTGCGCGCACCAGCATAGAATCACTGGCGTCCTTACGGCTCAGGCTGACGACGTTCTTACCTTCTCTAAGAACTGTGATGCGGTCGCAAATCGATAGAACCTCGCGCAGTTTATGGGTGATAAAAACGATGCTCAAACCTTCCTTAACCATCACTTTAAGGGTCTGAAACAATGAGTCAACTTCCTGAGGGATAAGATTGGTTGTTGGTTCATCAAGTATGAGGATATTCACTCCACGGTAGAGCGCCTTTAAAATCTCCACCTTTTGCCGGGTCCCCATCGGTAAACTTTCAATTTTTGCGTAAAGATCAATTTCAAGCCCAAACCGCTCACAAAGCTGTTTGATAACCGCTTCTTCGGCCCCGTAATGCGGCGTTAACGGTTGGGCGACTTTTGTGCCAAGGATGATGTTTTCAAGTACTGAATAGTTGTTGATTTGGAGAAAATGTTGATGCACCATGCCAATTCCGTGGTGGATGGCATCTTTTGGTGAACGAATGGTGATTGGTTTGCCATTGAGCAAAACCTCGCCGGCATCCATTTTGTATAAGCCGTAAAGGGTGTTCATCAAAGTGGTTTTACCAGCTCCATTACCCCCCAATAAACCGAGGATTTCTTTACGTCCAAGCTCAAAATCCACTTTATCCAAGGCTACAACTTTATCAAAATTCTTTTCAATCTTCCGCATTTGCAAAAAACTGGTATTGGTTGATTCCATTGATCCATCCTGTTCGCTGGAAATATAAAGGCTTCTGGAGTTTGCCGGTTAGTGTTTGCTAACCCGCGTTCCCCCAGAAGCCATTCGTGTTTCAGGGGTTGAAGTTGCTTACTCGAGTGGATCCGAGTTTTTTTCAACCACGATGGTGCCGTCTATAACCTTGCTGACAATTTCTTCAACCTGGGTTTGAACTTCAGGAGCCACGTTTTGCAGCGGCATTTGAAGTTCAACGCCGGTGTCGAATCCAAGCGGATAGTATCCGCCGGTTTCTCCGGCCTTGATGCGATTGATGATGTTCTCCAACGGTCCGGCAAAATCATAGAGAATTGAGGTAATGTAATTGTCAGGCGCGAAGGTGGATTTGTCTGAATATTTGGCCGTAATGAGAATTTCTTTTTCTGGAACAGCTTTAACGGCCTCAAATGCGCCGAGCATGCCCAAGTTGAGGGCGCCCATAATCACATCAACACCCTGACCGATGAGCGCATCAGCAGTTTGGCGGGCTTTGGTGGGGTCGTTGAAGTCACCCGTCCACACGTAAATTAATTCTACGTCTGAACCGAGGTCAGTCAGGGCTTGCTGGATGGCATGCACTTCCTGATAGGAGAAGGCCAGTGATTGCCCACCCAGGTAACCGATTTTGCCGGTTTTGGTTGAGAGCGCGGCTACTGTTCCAATACCGTAGAAACCAACATGGAAGTTTCGGTCAATAAACCAGAGATTCTCAGGTGAATTTTCAACAGGAGCATCCCCTTCGGCGATGAAAACAACATCCGGGAAGAGCCTGGCGAGGTCAACGGTCTGGGTAACGAACTGACCGCCGTGAGTCCAAATAATGTTAAAACCAGCGTCAATATATTCGCGCATCACGCGGTCAACATCAGGTACGGGTACGCTTTCAGAATAGGCTGTTTCAATTCCAAGGCGCTTCTGAACTTCGGTGACGCCGACATAAGCCAGGGTGTTGTAATCGTTATCAGTGATTACGCCTGGGAAAATGGCAGCCAAGCGGTATTCTTTACCAGGTTCTTCAACTGCCGGTGCTTCGGTGCCTTCGACGGCTGGTGCCTCGGCGCCTTCGACCGCTGGTGCTTCTGTTGCGGCAGGGGGCGTCTGCGGCGCAGCGCAAGCTGCAAGCGCGAAACTGAGGATCATGAAAATGGTGGTAAGTACAAGGAATTTCTTTTTCATCTTGCTCTCCTTGAGAAATAATGGTGGCCAGTTACTTCGATGACCGATAATATAATACGACATTATGGTCTGACTATGATATGTGAAGTTAAGCACGAAAAATGACGATAAAAACCATATGAATAAGAAGAAAATCAAAGCCTTTGAGAGGATAATACAATGCATCAGTTTGGTACCGCGAGGATCAATCGCAGATTCAACCCGGTTAAAACCTTTTTCTTAGGCAGCTCCTGAAGAGAAAATACATCATGAACAAGCGATTTTTCTTTGACGCGACTTTCGACCTTTGCTATACTTAACTTAATCGCAATCATGCGAAGACGGTATCCGATCCTAAACAGGAGGCAATTTTAAATGGCTTCAGATCAATCGTTTAAACTCACGTATGCAACGATGTTCAACCCACCCGAGGAACTGCATACCCGCTATGAGGATGCGCTGGCTAAAGTGAAATCAACACTTGGCGCCGACTATGCCATGCTCATAGATGGTAAGGATGTGTTCACGGATGAAAAAATCGAAAACCGCAATCCAGCCAACACGGATGAATTATTGGGCACATTCCAAAAAGGCACTGCTGAGCACGCCGCCGCTGCTCTGGCTGCTGCGCGCAGAACAGCCAAGAGCTGGGCGCATACCCCCTGGCAGGAACGTGTAGCGCTGCTGCGCAAAGCCGCCTCAATAATGGACCGCCGCACCTTTGAGATGGGCGTCGTCCTTTCGCTCGAAGTGGGTAAGAACCGGATGGAAGGGCTGGGAGATATCGCAGAAACCGCCGACCTGATACGCTACGCCTGCGATCGCATGGAAGCCAGCAACGGCTTTGTGATTCCCATGGGCAAAGACCCTCTCGCCGGATATGAGGGCATTAATACCTCTGTATTAAGACCTTACGGCGTCTGGTTGGTTATCAGCCCGTTCAACTTCCCTGGTGCGCTCACCGGCGGGCCGGCAGGGGCGGCATTGGTGACTGGTAATACGCTGGTTATGAAACCAGCCACTGATACCCCCTGGACCACCCGCCTGATTGCAGAGTGTTTTCAGGAAGCCGGTATTCCGGATGGGGTTTTCAACTTCATCAGCGGTCCAGGCTCTACAGTGGGGCAGGCGCTCATTGAAAGCCCTGAAGTTGACGGGATTACTTTCACTGGTTCATATGATGTCGGTATGAAAATCTTCCGTGATTTTGCTCAGGGGCGTTTCGTTCGACCAACCATCCTTGAGCTTGGCGGCAAGAACCCCTCAATCGTGACCAAAAATGCCGACCTCGAAGCGGCTGCCATTGGTATTGTTCGCTCGGCGTTTGGTTTGCAGGGGCAAAAATGCTCGGCAAACTCACGCGTGTTTATTGAAACAGCGGTTTATGACCAGCTTGTGAACCGTATTGTAGAATTGACGAGCAAGCTTGCCATTGGAGACCCAACTGACCGCGCCAATTACCTCGGACCAGTGGTTAACAAAAGCAGCTATCGCGATTATCAAGAATTCTGCGCCGAACTGCATGCCGCTGGTAAGGTGCTGATTGGCGGCAAGGTGCTCACCGATGGTGAGTATGCCAAAGGGTACTTCTGCGCGCCCACGATCGCCGAACTCCCTTACAATCATCGTCTTTGGAAACATGAAATGTTCGTGCCCATCACCACGGTCGGCAAGTTTGATGATTTGAATGTGGCGATGGAGATGGCAAACGATGTTGAATACGGACTGACCGCCGGTTTCTATGGCACTGAGGATGAAGCCGCCTGGTTCTTTGATCATATCGAAGCAGGGGTTACTTATGCAAATCGCCCGATGGGTTCCACCACCGGCGCCTGGCCGGGCTTCCAACCCTTCGGCGGCTGGAAAGGCTCAGGCTCCAGCGGCAAGAATGCTGGCGGCGAGCATTATCTGCAGCTCTATTTACACGAACAGATTCGAAGCCTGGTGCGTAAGGTCTGAGTGGTGTCATGACGAAAATATGCTCGTTATCAGAGGCAATCACAACTTATGTTCATGATGGTGATTCTGTGTTCTGCGCCGGTTTCACCCATCTCATCCCGTTTGCCGCCGGTCACGAGATCATCCGCCAGGGTAAGCGCAACCTTACCCTGGCGCGGGCAACCCCTGATCTGATCTACGACCAGATGATAGCCGCCGGGTGCGCCAGAAAATTGATATTTTCTTACATTGGCAACCCCGGTGTCGGAGCACTGCGCATTGTACGCCAGGAATTGGAAAGCGGCCGGTTGGAGTGGGAGGAATACTCTCATTTTGGCATGATCTCTCGCTTGCAGGCCGGTGCAGCCGGGCTGCCTTTCATGCCGATGAATCAAACCGCTGCTCCAGACCTCGAAAAAAACAACCCGAACATTCGCCGTGTGAAAGATCCATACTCTGAGCAGGAGTTGATTACCGTACCCGCACTCAACCCTGATGTGGGCATCATCCACGTGCAGCGGGCAGACAAGCACGGAAATGCTCAGGTATGGGGAATTTTGGGGGAGCAAAAAGAAGTGGCTTTTGCCTCCAGCAAAGTGATTATTACCGCTGAAGAAATCGTAGATGAAGATATCATCCGTTCAGACCCCAACCGAACCCTTATCCCGGGGTTAATCGTAAACGCAGTTTGTCACGTACCGCATTGCGCTCATCCTTCTTATACACAAGGTTATTACGATCGTGATAATGTGTTTTACCTTAATTGGGACAAGATCAGCGAAGAGCGTACCTCGATCAATACCTGGTTAGATGAATGGGTCTATGGTGTTGCTGGAGCTGAGGAGTATTGGCAGAAACTAGGCGCCGAAACGCATGCCCGCTTGTCAGTAAAACCTCGGTTTGCTGCTCCTGTAAATTATGGTGATTACTAAGCCTGGGTGGTGACAGAATGACAGACCTCGCTTACTCTTCCTCTGAACTGATGTGCATCAACGCCGCCCACCTGCTGCGCGATGGGGATGTGGTATTTGTGGGTGTGGGGCTGCCCAACCTGGCATGCAATTTGGCGCGCCGCACTCATGCCCCCAACCTGCAACTGATTTACGAAGCTGGCGTCATTGGCGCCCGCCCTTCACGCCTGCCGTTGTCGATTGGAGATCCCACGCTTGTAAGCGGTGCTTCTTCAGTCTGCGGCATGTTTGACATTTTTTCACAATATCTGCAGCGCGGTAATGTAGATGTAGGTTTCCTCGGCGGTGCGCAGATTGACAAGTTCGGCAATATCAACGCCACCATTGTCGGCAGCGATTATCAGCACCCCAAAGTGCGCCTGCCTGGTTCAGGCGGCTCGCAAGAGATAGCCGGTTGGGCAAACCGCTGCTATATTATTACCCCGCATCAAAAAAGAAGGTTTCCCGAAAAGGTTGACTTTATCACCTCGGCTGGTTTTCTTGGCGGGCGGGCGCAACGAGCAGCCACTGGTGCCAGAGGTGGCGGCACACTGATGGTGGTTACCAACCTCGGCTTGCTCGAACCTGATGAAAATGGAGAACTCATTCTCACTGCCCTTCACCCGGGCTGCACCTTGGAACAGGTGCAGGAAAACACCGGTTGGGATATTCAGGTAGCTGAATCGGTGAGAGTTACCGATAAACCGCTTGCATCTGAGTTAACCCTGCTGCGAGAAGAGCTGGACCCTGGCGGTATTTACTTGAAAGGATCATAACGGCAAAAAAATGGCATCGGCTCAGAACATTGAAGTGCTCATCACATTACCTTTTCCAGATGAGATTCTCGGACAATTGCGAACACTTTCTCCGCGCATAAAAATTACCCACCACCCAGCCAATAAAGTTGAGGAAATTCCGCGTGAGATCTGGCAGCATACAGAGGTGTTATACACCGATGTATTAATGCCGGGTGCGGAGCTCGTACCCAATCTGAAATGGGTGCAGTTCCATTATGCCGGCATCGATTTTCTTCAAGGCTCAAATCTTCTTACGCAGAAGGATCTCAAACTTACTTCCATGAGCGGGGCCTCTGCAGTTCAGGAGGGCGAATACATCTTATTGATGCTTTTGGCATTGGGTCATAAAATTCGCGCTTTGATGCAGAATCAAGAAAAAGCTCAATGGCCATCAGATCGATGGGAGAAGTTTTTGCCGCAAGAATTGTCGGGCTCGACAGTCGGTTTGGTGGGCTATGGCAGCATCGGCCGAGAAGTGGCGCGTCTACTGCGCTCATTCAATGTGACCATTCTTGCCTGCAAGCGCGATGTGAGGCACCCGGAAGATACCGGCTATACCATGGAGGGGCACGGTGACCCGAACGGTGATTATTTCGACCGCCTCTACCCGATTGAAGCGCTCGCTTCAATGATCAAAGAATGTGATTTTGTGGTTGTAACGCTGCCACTCACACCGCAAACCCGCGGCATTTATGGCGAAGAAGCTTTTAAGGCGATGAAAAATAGCGCTTTCCTGGTGCATATATCACGCGGCGGCGTGGTCAATGAAGAAGCATTGCTCGAGGCGTTGATGGATAAACGCATCGCCGGAGCAGCGGTAGATGTTTTTTCTACCGAGCCATTACCAGCTGATCATCCCTTCTGGAAAGCGCCGCGCTTAATTCTTACACCGCATGTTTCAGGCTTTAGTCAGGCTTACAAAGCGCGCGCCGGGGAAATGTTTGCTGAAAACCTCAAACGCTACCTGCGCGCCGAACCCTTGCTGAATGAATACTCACCCGACCGTCACTATTGACCCAGCCAAGGGTTGTATCGTACAGAGATTAACTTGAATTTGGATATGTACAAGGGGGCAGGGTAAAAAATGGCTGCAGCCAATTTGACACAAGCGATTTTCTTTGATCTGGGTTATACACTGATTAATTTCGAAGGCGATTATCAGCGCGTTACGCAGGCTTCTTACCTCGCCTTAGCTGATGAGCTCATCCGATCAGGATTGAAGCTGGATGCACCGGTTTTCATCACGAGGTTTAACGAAACAATTTCGGCATATTATCAATCACGTGATGCTGACCTTATAGAACGGCCAGTTGAAATATACCTTTCGCGGGTATTACAGGCGTTCGGCTACACGGATACTCCAGAAGAGGTTATCAACCAAGCGCTGACGGCAATGTACCGCCTCACCGAAGGGCATTGGCGCCTTGAAGACGACGCAATCCCGGTGCTGCAGCAGTTGAAAGAATATGGTTGCCGCTTGGGGATGATCAGCAACGCAGCCAACGGAGAAAACTTCAATCGCCTGATTGACCGCTTTGAATTACGCAATTTCTTTGATGCGATTTTTGTTTCTGCCGTTGAGCAGGTACGCAAACCCGACAGCCGCATCTACAGCCGGGCTTTGAAAGCCCTGGGTGTGGAGGGATCAAATTCCCTGATGGTTGGAGATACGCTGACGGCGGATATTCTCGGCGCACAAAACTCCGGCTTACGCGCCATCTGGATCACAACGCGCCTAAACCACCCAGACAACCTGAGCATGCGTGACCGCATCATCCCAGACGCGGTGATTCGGCGCTTGACTGAGCTTCCGGATACATTGAGGCGGTTGGAATAAGCGCGAGAAAGCCCTTCATTTTTTCCAATGGCATTGTGTTAAAATACCTTAAGGAAAAACTAAATGGAACGGACTGTACCCAAGAGCGCATCGGATGAAATTGATCTCTATCTGAGAACAATCTACTCCCTGCTGCGTTCCTCCACCGAAGTACAGATCCGCACCCTTGAAGAAGTTCACGCCAGTGTTAATTCATCGCTGCACCCCGATGCGCGCAAGCCCACGCCTGACATCTCCGCTTTTATTTACGCCAGCCTGCGCCTGCCAGCCTGCATCACAGATGTACGCTCGGTGGTTCTGGGTCAAAGTGCTGCGCTTTTTGCACGTCATGGCTACCGCGATGTTGAGCGCTGGGAACTGGTTAGCGCGCGTGCGCGCAGACGCTCCTCATTCTTTAATGGCAAAGACACACTGGCCGTCTTCATCTCCAGCCGCTCAGACATTGAAGATATCGTCCCGACGCTCACGGCTTTCCAGATTGAGTGGAATAAAATGCACCAACTGCTGCGTAATTGGTCGCCGGAAAGTTGGGATGAAGCCAGCTTGGCAGCGAGTGATGTATTTGATGAATTGGCTCGGCTGCTGGGCATCTCCAAAGAAGATCTGCTGCGCCTTAAGAGCATATGGGGAAGCGAATTTGCCACCAACCTGAGAAAAATCAGCGACCAGCGCTTATCGCTGAAAATTCGGTTGTTGAGTGGATCTTTGAGCGAATATCTACGGGCAACCCGCATGTGGTGGCAAAACATTGAGCGCAATATACCGGCGCTCTCAGAAAGACCGGTTTATTTTATATCCAGCAACACGCACAGTATTCCTAATTTACTCACCGGGTACGCGCTGAGGCGCAGGCAGCAAATCATCACCTTTCTAAAAGAAAGTGATAACCAGGAACTTCTGGCTGAATGGCGTGAACTTGAAGAGAATGCCGTCAACACGTCGACAGAAAACTTCCTCTATTATGCGCTTAAGAAACTGCAGCAAACTCAAGATGGGGCAGCAGAAGTGACTAAAATGGCTCATGAAGAACTTGAGCATGGCATTACGCGTGTTCCGGCGGCACATTCTTTTGATATTGAAGCCCAAGTGGTGGAGCTTTCTCAACTTGATCCTCAG
>JAGOVY010000057.1 GCA_018060515.1 Anaerolineaceae bacterium
TCGCAGGGGTAAAGACCGCTAATGTCAATATGACTGCCCGTGTTCCTTCTGATGGGAAAGACCGAGAAGCTTTGAAATTGCCGGTGAAGAACGTTGTCGCCATCGCCTCCGGTAAGGGGGGTGTTGGTAAATCGACCGTGGCAGTAAATGTTGCAGTCGTGCTGGCAATGAAAGGCGCGCGGGTTGGGCTGCTGGATGCCGATATTTACGGACCAAATATTCCGACCATGATGGGTGTAGAGTCGCTGCCTCCGCCGAAGAAAGAGTGTCTGGTTCCGGCTGAGGCGTACGGGGTAAAGCTGATGTCAATCGGCTTTATGGTACGCCGCGGTCAGCCGCTTATCTGGCGTGGACCCATGCTGCATAGCGCAATCAGGCAATTTCTGGGTGATGTGGATTGGGGAGAGCTGGATTATTTGATAGTCGATTTACCACCAGGAACTGGGGATGCCCAATTAAGCCTGATGCAGCACATTCCATTAAGCGGCGGTGTAATTGTCACTTTACCGCAACAGGTTTCTGTTGAGGACGCTGAGCGTGGGTTGCAAATGTTTAAAGAGATGAATGTGCCGGTTCTTGGCGTGGTTGAAAATATGAGTTACCTGGCCTTACCAGATGGGACAACGATGGATCTATTTGG
The DNA here is from genome assembly GCA_018060515.1 of Anaerolineaceae bacterium. Classification (GTDB taxonomy): domain Bacteria; phylum Chloroflexota; class Anaerolineae; order Anaerolineales; family Anaerolineaceae; genus UBA6107. Next base: position 641 of record JAGOVY010000057.1, read on the forward strand.
CACGGGTGGCGGGAAAAGTATGGCGGATAGGTTAGGTGTACCTTTCTTGGGGCAAATTCCCATAGAACCTGCGGTGAGAGTCGGCGGCGATACGGGCAAACCAATTACAACGCATCATCCTGATTCCGCCGCAGCGGCTGCGCTTTCAAGCGTCGCCGAAGCGATTGCTGCCCAGGTGAGTATTGCTGCGTTATCAGAAAAGCCAGAATAGATAACAATGAGGAGTGTATATGATGGAAGATCCTAGCGATCCAATCATCGTCGGAGTGAGGTTCACCAAGGTTGGCAAAATTTATAATTTTGATGCCAGCAAGATTGAAGGTATTAAAAAAGGGGATGTGGTTGTGGTTGAAACTAGTAGGGGGTGGCAGCTCGGAGAGGTAATTGTTCTAAATGCTTCTCCTGAGAAAGATGGTGAAGGCTCATGGAAACCTTTGAACCGATTAGCCACACCTAAAGACCTTATGCAGCGTCAATCTTGGCAAAACAAAGAAGCTTCAGTAACCGAACAATGTAAAGCCAGAGCCAAGGAACTACGGCTGCAGGGTATAAAAATAGTAGTCAGCGAATATAGTTTTGATGGAACACGCTTGAATATACTGTTTAGCAGTGATACCGAAGATAAAGCTGAGTTGAAATCGTTAAGGGCAGATATGCAGCATCTATTTGCGCCGGCGCATGTTGACCTGCGCCAGATTGGCCCAAGAGATGTTGCCAAAATTATGGGCGGCATCGGCGCCTGCGGCCTGGAAACACGATGTTGCAGTAAATTCATCACTGAATTCTCGTCAATTTCTATCAAGATGGCAAAAGAACAGGGCATTTCTCTGACGCCGACCGAAATAACCGGTATGTGCGGCAGGCTGCGTTGTTGTTTGATTTATGAATACGAGAACTATGTTGAAGCCAGAAAACTGTTGCCCAAAAAGAATAAACGGGTTATCACGCCTGATGGCGAAGGAAAAGTCATTGAAGTCTTCCCCATAAGAAGTGTGGTTGCAGTTGAACTACCGGAAAAAGGGAAACGCGAATATTTAAATGATGACATCCAACTGGTCGAAGAAAGTGAAATCCTTAATAAAGCTGCAGCTTCTTTTGTAGCCAAGCATGGGAAGGGCGGTTGTGAAAACTGCAACCAACATTAATCCATGACAAACGATCCAAACTCTGAAGAGTGGGTTACGCGGAAAAAAATTCAAGTTATACTCGCTCACCCTGATGATCCTGAATTCTTCTGCGGGGCGACGATTGCCCATTGGTGTTCTATAGGGCACGAGGTGTCTTATACCCTATTGACGAAGGGTCAGCGGGGTACACGAGACGAAAACGCAAGCCTCGCGTCTGTGGCAGACATCAGGGTTCGTGAACAAATTCTCGCGGCTGCCCGGTTAGGGGTTAGAAATATTAAATTTCTAAATTTTCTTGATGGCGACCTTGTGCCTGATCTGAATTTGCGGAGAGAAATCATCAAAGAAATCCGAATTGCAAAACCCGATATAGTGGTAACCTCTGATCCGATGAACCTTTTTCCGGGCGAGAATCGAATAAACCATCCAGACCACAGAGCTGCAGGACAGTCGGTGCTGGATGCTGTGTTTCCCGCAGTCGGTAACCCCGGACATCGCATCAATGGAGATCAGTCGGACTTAAAAGCGCACAAGATTGAGGAAGTTTGGCTGACGTTAACCAGACAGCCCAACTTCGAAATGTTTCTACCCGGGTTTTTTGATCGTAAGATAGAAGCGATTTCCTGTCATCAGTCTCAACTTACATACACCGAAAGCCAATTGAGAGAAAAGTATAAAACTTCCTTTGCAGTGAATCCACTTACTGGAAAGCACGAATACAAAGAAAGCTTTCTGCGCATCAAGTTAAACCCCTGAACCTGTCCAATCATCAGATGAATGACCGAGAGAAAGACTGAAATATCGTCACTTCAGGTACTTGAAGCATATGTTATAATGTAATCATCTGAAGAAACAGATTAATAATCATGGCAAAAACTGTGAATGGTCTGTCTCAATTGCTCAATTATCTGGTGAATATTCCAGATAGTTCAGGTTCAAGAATCCCTCCGCTCAACGAATTAAGTAAAGAATTACAGATCAGTATCGCCACGCTGCGTGAGCAATTAGAAGTTGCCCGTGTGCTTGGGATTGTGGAAGTAAAACCTAAAACAGGAATCCATAAAAATAACTTCTCATTTTATCAGGCAATAAAACCCGGTTTAGATTATGCAGTCATGGATGATGTGACGAATTTTCAACATTTTGCAGGTTTGAGAAAACACCTTGAATCTGCTTACTTTGTTGAAGCGGCGCAGAGCCTTTCTCTGGCTGAACTTAATTCACTTGAAAATTTAGTCCAGTCGGCATTAACCAAAATTGAAGGCTCGCCAATTCAACTTCCGAATGAAGAACATCGTGATTTTCATATGAAAATATTTGCCAATATTGAAAATCCATTCCTGCAAGGATTATTAGAGACCTATTGGGATCTTTATCATTTCCATGACTTTGAATATTATCCGGATCATGATTACTTGCTGAGAGTTTGGCATTACCATATGCGAATCATCGAACAAGTAAAAAACCGCAATTTTACTCAGGCGTTAGCACTCTTGATAGAGCATATGGATCTACTAAAACAACGGGAAAAAGTAGTACCACGGTTATCGTTTGAATAATTTCAACATACGGAGTTGCGCAGAGAATGGACAATTCGAAAATGATTGTAAACGATTTTTGCATCACCTTTTGTACGGTCAACGGATCTGGGAGTGCGACTGCAAATATCACCCTCATGAGGTCGCTTTTCCGAATGGGTATTCCGGTTTCAGGTAAAAACATATTCCCATCCAATATTCAGGGACAACCGACGTGGTTTACCTTAAGGCTAAGCAGCAAGGGTTACCTGGGAAGAGTAAAAGAAGACGATATTGTTGTGGCAATGAATCCCGCAACCCTTGCAAAAGATATCGACAGCCTTGTTTCAGGTGGAGTATTGCTGGTTCCAGACGATTTTCAGGTTGTTGAGAACCGGCATGATATTGTCGTTTATAAGATGCCCGTAAAACAAATTTTGACAGAGTCTGAAATAGCTGCGAAATACCGTGATTATTCAGCCAATATGGTTTATGTTGGGGTCTTGGCTTCTTTGTTAAATATTGAAATGAAGGTTATTCATCAAGCCCTTGAATTTCATTTCAAGGCAAGCGAAAGGGCAGTTGATATAAATTTTTGTGTTGTTGAACATGCATTCAAATGGGCAAAGGAAAACCTGCAAAAGATCGACCAATACAGTGTCGAGCCGATGAATGGAACTGAGGGCCATATTCTAACAGACGGCAACACGGCTGCGGCATTGGGGTCTATCTATGGCGGTGTACAGTTTCTCGCTTGGTATCCGATCACACCTGCTACAAGCCTTGCTGAAACCCTGCAGGAGTATTTACCAAAACTTCGCAAAGATCCTGAAACAGGCAAAGACACTTTTGCAGTTGTCCAATCTGAGGATGAGCTGGCAGCTATTGGCATGGCGATCGGCGCGGGATGGGGAGGGCTGCGTGCCATGACCTCTACATCAGGGCCGGGGCTTTCGTTGATGACCGAGTTCATCGGGCTGGCATATTATGCTGAGGTACCTGTGGTGGTTTGGGATGTTCAACGTGTAGGACCGAGTACCGGCATGCCGACCCGTACTTCACAGGGCGATCTGACGATGGCGAATTTTATCAGCCATGGCGATACGCAAATGCTGCTGCTCATTCCAGGATCTGTAAATGAATGCTTCGAATTTGGCTGGAAGGCATTTGATATTTCAGAGAGGTTTCAAACTCCGGTCATCGTTTTATCTGACCTCGATTTTGGGATGAATCAATGGATGACGAAAAAATTTGATTACCCCGAACTTCCGATTGATCGCGGAAAGATCTTATGGGAAAAAGATTTACAGGACATGCTGGATAACCACGATGGTAAGTGGGGTCGCTACCTGGATGTTGATGGCGATGGTATCCCTTACCGAACTGTTCTTGGAAATAAACATCATCGCAGCGGGCATTTTGTTCGCGGTACCAGCCACGACGAATATTCAGGCTACTCAGAGGATGGGGAAGTTTGGGTAAGGAATTTTGAGAGGATTTCGCGTAAGATCGAACTCGCGCGAGAATCTCTGCCAAAGCCTGTGATTTCAACACAAGAGAATGCAGCCTTCGGGATCATATCTTCGGGATCTGCTGACCCTGCGGTGGAAGAAGCACGTGATCTGCTGAAAGCAGAAAATGTCCGAAGCGATTATTTGAGAGTTCGTGCGCTGCCTTTCTCTGAAGAAGTGAAGAAATTCATCGAGAGTCACCAGGTGATTTATGTTGTTGAGCTAAACCGAGATGGACAACTCACGCAACTGCTCACAATGGATTATCCTGACGTCGCTAATAAATTGAGAAAAATTGCCCATATGGATGGTTTACCGTTGCCAGCTAAATGGATCAAAGAACAGATACTTGCCAGAGAGGAAGACTGATATGACCGCAACTGAACACCAAGCCAGCCAAAACACTAATCTCGTTGGGCTATCTCGAGCTGAATATCGTGGTGCGCCCTCCACACTTTGCCAGGGGTGTGGTCATAATGGCATTGCCGCACAAATCGTTGCCGCTTGTTACGAGATGAATATCGTCCCTGAAAACATGGTGAAATTTAGCGGTATCGGTTGTTCAAGCAAAAGTCCTACCTATTTCTTGGGACGTTCATTTTGCTTTAATGGGCTGCATGGTAGGATGCCTTCACTTGCTACTGGTGCGCTCTTCGCTGATAAAACACTCGAAGCCATTGGCGTCAGCGGTGATGGCGATACCGCCAGCATAGGTTTTGGTCAATTTAAACACCTCATTCGGCGCAATTTACCGCTTGTGTATATTATCGAGAATAACGGAGTGTATGGACTCACGAAAGGCCAGTTTTCAGCCACTGCTGAGAAAGGGTTAGAACTGAAAAGGCAGGGTGTAAATCCGTTTACGCCTGTGGATTTGGCTATGGAAGCTTTGATTTCTGATGCGACCTTTGTTGCGCGTTCCTTCGCAGGCGATCCCAAGCAGGTTAAAGAAATCATTAAGGCGGCAATTGCTCATCAAGGGATAGCTGTTATCGACATTATCAGTCCCTGTGTCACATTTCATAATCATGAAAATTCATTTCACTCCTATTCGTTCGGCAAATCTCATGAAGAACCGCTGCATGAAATCACGCTTGTGCTCGCGAGAGATGAAATCACTGTTGAGGATTTTGAAAGCGGCACCACAAGAGAAGTAACCATGTACGATGGCAGCACTGTGATGTTAAAAAAACTGGAAAATGAATATAATCCCACCGACAAACACCAGGCACTGCGCACTTTAGAGGAAGCAGCTGAAAATAACTGGTTAATTACGGGGTTGATTTATGTCAACCCGAACGTCCCTACTTTGTTTTCGAAATATAACTTACCTGACACACCGTTAAATCGCACCCCAACTTCAAAACTGCGTCCTACAGCGCAGTCGCTGGAGGATTTAAACCAGTCGATGTTTTAGTGGAATAGAAAAGAGATTTCGTTTAGTTCTTTTGACGAAATCTCTTTGTTTAATGATTAACTTGCAGCCCTTATTGTATTTTATGCTGCATAATACCCAGGTGTTATTTTTGTCAAACTTCTTCACCAACAGCATGCAATAATGCAAGATTGGGTGGGCGCATGGCACCGACAGGAAAACCTGAAACAAGGATGACCTGTTCTCCAACTTTCAATTTCTTACGGTTGATTAAATAGTTATCAACGCTGCGCACCATTTCTTCCAGGCTGTTTACAAAAGGCACCAGTATGGGTATTACACCCCAATAAAGATTCATTAAGGAATAAGTGGTCGATACAGGTGTAAAAGCGATAATCGGCGTTCTTGGGCGGGTTTTCGACATGTAGAGCGCCGTTCTGCCGCTTTGTGTGAAAACAGCAATATTTGAAACATCCTGGTCGTGTGCCAGGGTTTTTGCCGCCATTGAAATAGCCAATGCGTCGTTTTTAAGTGCGGCTTCAGGAAAGCCTTTAACATGGCTCCATTCTTCCATGTGTTTTTCTGCTTCTTGAATGATAGATGCCATCATTCGAACACTTTCAAGCGGAAATGCTCCTGAGGCGCTCTCTGCTGAAAGCATGACGGCATCTGTGCCGTCATATATGGCATTGGCAACGTCAGAGGCCTCAGCCCTGGTTGGGCGCGGGTTGGAGATCATGGATTCCAGCATCTGGGTTGCGGTGATGACCAGTTTGGCGTGGCGGTTCGCCATGCGGATGATTTCTTTTTGCACACTCGGAACCAGTGCGGGAGAGGTTTCAACGCCTAAATCGCCACGTGCCACCATCACGCCATCTGCACTGTGGATGATTTGGTGAAGATTCTTAATTGCTGCGGGACGCTCTAATTTAGCAATGATGGGGATGGCGCTTTGCAAAGGATATGTTTTTGCAATTAAATCCCGGACAAATGAGATATCCTTTTCAGACTCAACAAACGATATCGCAATCAGATCTACGCCATGTTCCAACCCAAAAGCCAGATCAAGGCGGTCTTTTTCAGTGAACCTTGCAATTCCGAGGTCCGTGCCGGGTAGGTTTACCCCTTTGTGCGATTTTAAAATACCACCAAGGATGACACGGGTTTCTACAATTTCGTTGGAAACATTTACAACCTGGAGTTCAAGTTTGCCATCATCCAACAATATCCGGTTGCCAGCTTTAACAGCACGCGTCAGGTTGGGTACCTCAAGTGGCAAGGCAAGGTCGTCACCCAGATAATCTGCAGGGTGATCTCCGGCGGTAAACAGCTTTACGCTCTTACCAGCATTTAGTTGTACCTGACCGGCAGGTAGATCTCCGACACGCAGTTTTGGCCCTTGTAAGTCTTGAAGAATGGCGACAGGCTTGCAAGTTTCTGATGCACATTCTCGAATTAAGTGTATCAATTCAAGGTGAGAATCATGGGTGCCGTGAGAGAAATTCAAACGGGCAACATTCATCCCAGCCATAATCAGCTTGCGAATCATCGTCTTTGAGGAGGAACTCGGCCCTAATGTACAAACAATTTTTGCAAAACGAACCATTTATCACCTGATTTGGATTTTTTTGATTACCAAAATAATTATAGTACATTCATTATCGTTCATGCGCAGGTATTGTGCTTTGTTTTCAAGTAGAGCTGATTAGAATTGTAAAAACAGACACCTGTATCGAGAAGGTGTCTGTTTTGCTTATACTGATGCTGTATGAAATTGTTTATTTCAGATTTCAAATACACAGAGTCAAGCGATTTAACATTTTATGGAAGCAACAGCCTATAGAGTACAGCTTTTTGTGCATGCAACCGGTTATGTGCCTGAGGGAAAATGACTGAATGGGGACCGTCGGCAACATCGTCGGTAAGCTCCTGGCCACGATGAGCGGGAAGACAGTGCATCACAATCACATCTTTGTTGGCTTCGTTGACTAGTTGTTGGTTCACTTGGAACGGAGGGAAGACTGCCATTCGTTTCTCAGTCTCCGCTTCCTGCCCCATACTCGTCCATGTGTCAGTGTAGATGACATGGGCATTCTTTACTGCTTCATGAGGGTCGCGGATGAACTTAATGCTGCTGCCGGATTCTGCAGCCATCTTCGCTCCAAGTTCGACTGCAGCGGGGATCATATCGTATCCTTCAGGGCTGGCAAGAGTGAAGTTTGCGCCTAACTTGGCGCAAATATGAAGCAGAGACACTGCAACATTGTTGCCATCACCAACATAAGTGACATTGAGCCCTTTAAGCGAGCCGAACTTTTCAATAATGGTTAACGCATCGGCCATCGCCTGGCAGGGATGGTTGTAGTCGCTGAGTCCGTTGATCACCGGAATTGAAGACCAGTGTGCGAGTTCGAGTACATGCTCATGCTCAAAAACCCTGGCCATAATCGCGCTGACATATCCAGAAATGACTCTGGCGATATCGGCAATCGATTCTCTTTTACCTAAACCGATTTCGGCGGGAGAAAGATATAATGCGTCTCCACCCATGTGGCGCATCGCCATATCAAAACTCATGCGAGTTCGCAGGCTTGGTTTTTGAAAAATCATCGCCAAGACTTTGCCTTTGAATAAGGGCTGGTTGCCTTTGGCGAAGTATTCCTTTTTCAGCTCTACTGCGAGGTCGAGCAGGTCTTGAAGTTCAGCCGGGGAATAATCTGATACCGCGAGAAAGTCTTTTTTCATCGTAATTCCTCATATGTAAAGTTTTCAATTGATTAGGCTTAGTATATCATAGGCCGATTACCGAGCCTTTATGGCGCTTTTTGAAAGAGCGGCTACTCGCCCAGTTTAAGCTTACGAATCGCGTCGTTAACCAGGAGGTCCATGATAGGGTACAAAGACTTTCCGAGAAGGTTCTTGGCTGTGAAAAGAAGTTTTCCTTCTGAACCTGGCAATATCATATACTTTCTTTTTGCTACCTTTTTTAAAATCTCTTTCGCGACATTTTCGGCGCTCATCAAATTGGCAGTACTGGAAAGCTGTTGGGTGATATAAGGTTTGAACTGGTCTTCGTAGTCGAGCTGAGGTGTTTTCGTGTCAGGAGGGAAAACGATAGATAACTGAATTCCGTATGGTTTTAATTCTGAACGCAAGGCATCTGAAAAGCCGGTAATTGCAAATTTGGAGGCACTGTAAGCGGTATATCCATAAATACCTAAGAAGCCTGCTATCGAAGAAATATTGACGATGATGCCTGATTTTCTCGATTTCATACCAGGAACCAGGCTCTTGAGTACATTGACTGTGCCAAAATAATTAACATTCATCAACCAATCAAAGATCTCAGGGTCGAGAGATGTAAAGGTGCCAGGGTGGGCAGCGCCGGCGCAGTTGATGACGATATCAGGGTTTCCGTATTCTCGTAGATAATCATCGAGCACCAGGCTGATTTCATCCCGTTTGGTTATATCGGCTTGAAGGGTGGAGATTTGAGTTGCATGGCTGCCAGGGAGTTGTTGGAGCTGGTCAGAAGCTTCAGCAAGACGCTCTTTTTGCCTTGAAAGAATTGTTAATGAACGGCATGTACCCACGAGCAATGTGGAAAGCGCCAGACCAATTCCGCTAGAGCCTCCGGTGATCAACACCGATTTATTGGCGTAGAAGTTCATTCGATTCTCCTGATATGAGAATTATTTTCCACAATTACCACAGGATCCGCCAGAACACCCGCCGCAGCTGCTGCCGGATCTGGCTGAGCCGCCGTTAATCTTCGAGTTGCATGTAGATAATACGCGCACCGTTCTAACGGATTGACATTTGCTGCACACGAGCGAATTATCGGCATCTCGCATTGAACGCAATGCTTCAAACTTCACCCCACAATCTTCACAACGATATTCGTAAATTGGCATATATCACCGTTATTTTTTGTGAATTATATCAAACCACATCTCAATGAGATGAGTCAATCGCCGGGCTGCAAAATATAGTACATGGCAATTGCGGCGGCAACTGCCACGTTCAATGATGTTTTTTGACCTAACATCGGGATGTGCAGAGTTCGTTGACACAAACTGAGCAGCCCAGGGTCTATGCCTGAAATTTCGTTTCCAACAATCAGTGTAATGTGTTGGTTGTTGACATGTGGGTGTTTAAATTCGAAGAGCGAATAAGAGGTGCGTGTGTACTCGAGTGATAATAAGGTGCATCCTGATTCTGTTAATTCTGTTGCGAGGTTGAAGGCGTTGCGATGGTAGCTCCAGGAGGTGAGCTCTTCTGCTCCCAGGCTTGATTTTCTGACTTTGGCGTGCTCCGGTGTAGGTGTGGTGCCGCAGCAATATACGTGCTGAACACTGGCCCCGTTGGCGCTGCGTATGATAGAGCCCACGTTTTCACTACTTCTGAGATTGTCCAAAAGCAAATCCAATCGAATCGGTGCTTCTGAAGCTTCTTTCTGAGGGCGATGATAGTTGGAATACGGTTGTCCACACTTTTCCATCGCTGAACCGCAAAAAGGGCAGGCGGTCAAGTTGTGCGTTGAAAGGTCACTGGGGATGCGAAGCCGGCACTCCGAATTGATGCATTCAAAGACCTGGAAAACAGGCAGGTCGGAATTCTTACTGATCTTCAAAGATTAAGCCTGTTCGTACAACATCGGTATCAGCCAGATCAATACCCAAGGCATCAAGCACTTCTTCTGGCCTGCCTGTCGCGCCTGCGCGTGCCGCGAGAGTCATATCAATAATAACAGGCAGTGAGGTTGAAACCGAAATTGATTCAATCAGCGGTAAAAGATCGTATTCTTTGCCGCGTCTCGTTCGGATGCATTGCTCCTGTTGTTGTAAGCTGTGCACTCGATCCGCGATGGCAGAAGAGGACTCATCACTCTCGACAAGCACAGAATATGCAGACGATCTAACAAGGGTTTGCAGGGGTTTGGATTCAAGCGGAACGATACTTATTTCCAAGATCGTAATTCCTGGCTGTATCTTCTGATTCAACTTTTCTTTTATACAACCGAGCTCTTCCTCTGATTCCAGCCAAAAATCCAAGAGTTCATAATTACTGCTGAAGCCTAACGGCAGTGGACAGGCTTGATGGATTTTTGGTTGAGGATGGAAACCCTGTGAATAAGCTAATTTAAAATCCGCTCTACGGAAGGTTCGCTCCCATACCTTGTGCATGTCGAGGTTACCAGTGTAGCGCAGTTCTTCGCCCTTGGAATAGAGAATGCGAAATCTCTGCATCAGACACACTCCGGACATGACCATTTGTCGGAGATGTTCATTTGGCGAAAATCGCGAAACTCGGTTAATATGCCGCATCCATGGCATTGACCGCGGCAATCTGTGGTGAGCTCTTCAGATTGCGATTTGATAAATTCCTTTTTAAGGTATTTCTTGGTAACCCCTGTGTGGATGTGATCCCATGGAAAAACTTCTTCCAGATCACGCTGACGTTCGGAGTAAAACGCCGGTTTTATACCGTGTGCGTCAAATGCATCCATCCAGGCATTGTAATTAAACTGATCCTGCCAGGCGTCAAACTTCGCGCCGTTCTTCCAGGCGGTCTCAATCACAGCCGAAATTTTTCGATCGCCGCGTGAAAGCACTGCTTCCAGTATCGTCTCGCGAGGATTAGACCATGACATTTTCATTCCTGGCTGGCGCAGTTGGTCTTTGAGCAGGTTTTGCTTTTCGAGGACCGAGAGTAAAGGTTCAAGTGACGCCCATTGAAATGGCGTGTGCGGTTTGGGCACAAATGTGCTGATACCTGCGTGCAGTGAAGCGCGCTTACCAATTATTTTTCTACCTTCATTAATGACCTGTTTGCAAAGGTCAGCAATCGCCTGAACATCTTCCAAGGTTTCACCGGGCTGACCAATCATAAAATAAAGCTTGATCGACTGCCAGCCGCGAGAATAAATTTCACGAACGGTTTCAAGGAGCTGCTCGGTTTGAATCGGCTTATTAATGATATTTCTCATGTGATCGGTGGCTGCTTCTGGAGCGAGTGTGAAGCCTCCCTGACGAACCCCTTTCAGCTTTTCCATAATATCTACCGAGAAGGATTCAATACGAAGTGAGGGCAAGGATACTTTGAGGTTTTTTCCTTCAAAGCGGGAATTAATTGAGCTTATTAAATCTGTAATTTGCGTGTAGTCGCTGGAAGAAAGAGAAAGAAGCGCGATTTCTTCATATCCAGTATTATCGAGCGCGGTCTCAATGGATTTAAGGATATCCTCAACCTTTCTTTCTCTCACTGGTCTGGTGACTACACCCGCATGGCAGAAGCGGCAGCCACGGGTACAACCGCGCATTATCTCAAGCGCGATACGATTGTGCACCACATCGATTGAGGGCACAAGGAACTTGTTTGGCGGCGGAGGAAGTTGGCTGCAAAACCGTTTGTACACTTCTTTAGGCGTTGTACTTTCAAGCGGGAGCATTTCTTTAAAGGTATTATCGGTGTGATATTCAGGCTGGTAAAGCAAAGGAACATAAACCCCGGGAATCTCGGCCAATTTCCGCAGAACTTCTGCTCTTGAAAGCCCGTTTGCTTTGGAATTCAGGACGCTTTCGATTATATCTTGAGCAACTTCTTCACCCTCACCGATGACAAATGCATCAATAAACGGCGCCATCGGCTCCGGATTGTAGGTCGAATGTCCGCCAGCAATTATGATCGGCATTGATTCGTCGCGATCAGATGCGTGAATGGGTATTTTCGCAAGGTCAAGGGCATTCAGTACATTCGTGTATAAGGTTTCATATGGAATTGTGAATCCAATAATGTCAAATTGTGTGAGCGGAGTTTTGGATTCGAGCGAGAATAAAGGAATGTCGTTCTCACGCATGACTTGTTCCATATCCAGCCATGGGAGGTAAGCTCGTTCACATAAAGCATCACTCCGGTTATTTATGATTTCGTATAAAACCATCACGCCAAGGTTAGGCAACCCAATGTCATAAATATCTGGAAAAACAAGCGCAACATGAGCAGGAACACTTTTCCAGTCTTTGCATACCTGGTTCAATTCTCCGCCGGTATAGCGGCCAGGTTTTTGAACATTGGATAAAACTCGTCTTAGTTTTTTTGTGATTTGAATGGTTTCTTGCATCTACCTGTACGCTCCAATAAGAATCTACCTTTGTTCAAGGCAGCGTTCTTCAATTATTTCATCGGGGAAATGAGTTTTGATGTACCTGATAATTTCTTCGCATGTTAGCTGAATGTAGCGCCATTCAGTGGAAACGATCACGCAGGAAATCCAAGATGATTGATGCAAGTCATGTAATGCAGTTTCTGCTATACCTGCATTGAAATATTTTCTCAGCCGAAGAAGCATTGGCTGCAAACGGCTGCGCTTCTCTTTAAGGGAAGAACACCCAGGGAGGTTGATTTTGACTGACAGAAGGCCTACCTGGGCTTTATTGTTGATTGGAAATGAGGTTTCTCTTGTCATTAGGTTCTCGTAAGATTACAATGCCTGCGTAAATATAATATAGAATGGTAAATAATCATATGCTAAATATCGAAGAGAAATACCAACAAGCACTCGATT
>JAGOVY010000133.1 GCA_018060515.1 Anaerolineaceae bacterium
CAACGACTGAATTTTCCAGCATCCCCGCTGAAATGAACTGGTGGGGCAGCGCAGCCGGCCCGGCAGCAGGAAAAGTGAGCAGCAATGTAGATTATTTGCCCTGGTGTTTGACTGAAGCCTGTCTGGCAGCAACAGCGCCGGTGCATAACGCGACGCAGAACACCTGGTTCAACGAAATCCAGCCTGCGATCGACGCCGCCAGCTCTGGCGATGTAATCGAAGTCGGTCCGGGCACTTACCTCCAGCCGAATCCCGGTACTGAGAAGGCAGGGATTAAGATCAACAAAGCCCTCACGCTGAAATCCACACACGGAGCGGCGGCTACCATCATTGAAGTGGCGGATGGAAACCTCACACGCGGCATTCAAGTGATTGGACCTAACCTGGGTTTGGTTACCATTGATGGCTTCACTGTCAAGGGTTTCACACAAACCGGTATCATCCATTATTATGATACGAAAGTAGGAACGGCCGTTCATGTTCTGAACAATATTGTGATTCCCCGCGGAAATTACCTGAAAAATGGCATCCAGGTCTCCGGAGATAACTCCATCGTGAGAGGGAATACCATTATTGGTGCTTATCTCACAGAGGATTGGGGGTCAGCCGGGATTCTTGTGGATGAAGCAAACAACGTGTTGATTGAGAACAATACCATTGGCGGCGGGGATAATGGGATGGATTATGGGATTGCCGTATCCAACTATACCAATGACAATTATGGCAATCTAACGATTTTAAATAACACAATCACGAATGCAGACGTTGGTTTTGGAATCACCAATTATTATAGCGGAACCGTCAGCGATATCCTGTTTCAATATAACAAAGTCACAGGGCATGATTGGGCTGCATATGCGTATATGGGAACAGGCGCGACAAACACCAATATCGACCTCACCATAAACTGGTGGGGTACCCCCACCGGCCCATTACCAGGGACAGTGGACATCACTGGCGCAGCCTACAAGCCCTGGTGCTTAAACGAAGCCTGCACGGTTCTATCGTCTGAAGCGGGTGTGGCGGTGCTGAACCCTGGCGCAACCCCGGCAGACTTCACTGACGCAGTCGCCAATGCAGCCCAAATCGTCTTAACTCCAGGTACTTACATCACAGGGCCATTTGTGATTGATCAACCCGGACGCACCATCCTGCTGCAAGATGGTGTGGTGATTCAAAACACCGGCGCCTGCTTCACGATCGATGCCAATTACACCACCATTAAAACCGAAAGCATCGGCGGAGCCAAGTGTATCCCCACCGATGGCGCGAATGGCATTCAGGTGAATGGAACCCGTGTGAACATCGTTATTGAGGGGCTTGAGATTGACGGCAAAGGGCAGACAACCGGTGACGGCATCCACTTTGCTGGCACTATCACCGATTTGGTCATTGTCAACAATAAAGTGCACGACCTCGATGGAAATGGGCTCTATTTTGCCGTCACCCCCACAAACGTGGTGGATATTCAGGGCAATTTGTTTGCGCTGAACGGAGGTGAGGGTGTCTCTTCTCCGGATGATATCAATGTGGCCTTTAACTCATGGGGCGCTTACGGCGGACCCACTACAGGCGACGGCATCAGCGGCATCACCAGCTTTGTTCCCTGGACGCATGTGGATTTGTACATGCTCTCCTCCGGAACACCAACGCTGAATACGGTAATGGCGGGCAATGAAATCACTTACACCATCTACGGCAACCTGCAGCAAATAAAAGGTGTTGATTTTACCCTGACCATCCCTGCGGGTGTCGAATATGTTTCTTCGACGGCAAAGGGTGTTTATGAAAATGAAACGCTTACGGCTGGCGCAGGCACACTCAGGTTTGTTGGTTATAACCTTGCCGCAGCACCGAAGACCGGTGAGGCGATTGCCTTGTTTGAAGTTAAGCTCAAGGGTGTAACGTTGGGTACCTACGAGTTGAAACTTGGTTTAGACCTCTTCTCAATGGCGCCGAGCTTTGGCTCCTCCAATTTTGTTTACGCCTATGAACTGACAAGCGGAACACTGAATGTACTTGATGAGCTGAAGATTATTGACATTGATCTTTTACAGTCTGCCGATCTATCCACTTGGGTGGCTGTTCCGGGCAGCCTGACGGCTGGCTTCGACATTCCGCTCAACCCGGCGAATGCCTTCGAATATTTGGATGTTGCCAGCCTCACTTCCAACCGACTGCTGGCCGACGGGCTTTATCCGTTCAAGATCGACCCAGACAATGTACCGGCAAACTTCTTTGCTTATTGGGCTGCTAAAGGCGTTGTGGAGGGTGCATCTGGCTGGCAGGGGATAATGTGGGAGATCATCAATGGTGATGAGCCTATGTTCTACCTGAAGGTGAGCGATACGGGCACAACGTTTGACCTGATTGATGGGCTGCAGTACCTGCAGAGCGGCGGCACGGTATTAAACCCGCTGCGCATCAGCGGCGATTACCCGCTCGGCGCTTACTCTTACAGCGGCGTATTGAAAGACGCTTTCGGGCTGGAAGCCGCCGTGGAAGTGGGAATCAGGTTCATCGGACCGTATACGGTGACTGGCACAGTATCCATGCAGGGGCGCACGACGCGTGCTGGCGTGCCCGCCACGCTTAATGGTGGCACCTTCGGTCCCTACGATACACAATCGTTCGAAGCCATGAGCAATAACCTGGTGTTTACCAACGTAGCCGCAGATACTTACATCTTTACCACGTTGCAGCCGCGCTACCTCAATATCCCGGCGAGCATGAATAAAGTCGTGCTGGTGGTGGCGAACCGCACCCTGCCGGCGCTGCAATTGAAGGGCGGGAATGCCAATTGGACAGATAACAAGGTGGATGTTTCGGACGCAGGGGTTGTTGGCGCTAAATTCGGCATTGGGAATATCAATGATGATGCTGATGTCAACTTTGACGATGTGGTGGACATCTTGGATTTGTCTCTTGTTGGAGTTAATTATATGCTCACGTCGGAGACTGCATACGGAGCATGGACGCCATAGCTTGCGATTTGCTGTGCGGGGCTTTATACCTAAAGCCCCGCACGCTTCTCTTCCGGCAGCAACCTCAGGAACAGTAGGATTATTTGTATACTGAATGCACGAGATAAAACGAAATGGAGAGATGACCGATATGATTGGTGCGTTTATCGCGCGCCGCACGAGGTAAAATTATTACATGTTGAATCGTAAGCATCATTTGTGGAACGCCTATACTGCGTTCGGTTTATTGGTGGTAATACTGCTGACAGGCTTCCTGGCTGGATCCACAAGCGCTTTAGCACAGGGATCTACGCAAGTGTTTGTATCGCCGCAGATGAGCGAAGTTTCTATTGGCGGTCTGGCTGAGGTTAAACTTGAGGTAAAGAACGGTGTTGAATTGAATGCTTATGACGTTACAGTGGTTTATGATCCGGCGGTGTTAACGCTGGAATCGTGGCGTCATGGCGGGTATATGACGAACCTGGGCGTCATTGTGCAGGTTAATGAACCCGGCAGGTTGAATATTGTGGCCGTCCAATTGGGCATTCCCGGCGTATCGGGTGATGGCACGCTATTAAACATGAGTTTTCGCGCTAAATCAGCAGGCAGTTCGGCTGTTCAGGTTCAGGAACTAACCTTTGCCAGAAGCAGCGGCGAGAAAGTTTTCCCTGAATTATTTTCAGGGGTTGTCAATAGCTCGCCGGCGCAATTGCCGAGCCCGACGATTACGCTGGCTCCATTTGTCACCTGGACGGCTACCAGCACGCGTGTACCAACAAACGCGGGGATCCCGACCATCACGCCGATTTATGCCCAAGTGATTACCCGTACGAGTTTACCGGAGACACTGTCTTCGCCTTCTTCAGGAGGCTTGGAGATGAATACCGCCAACGCTGGAGTCGCACAGACGCCCACCCAGGGACAGGTTGTTTTTCCATTTGAAACAGCACAACCCGTAATTGAGCAGGGGGCTGCATTAGAAGCTTCGCCCGGCTCTACAGCCTACGCGACAGAAGTGCAAGGGATGCAGAATAAGACGCTGGAGTCGATTAAAGGCGCCAGCCGTGAGAACGGTATGGTTTGGAGCGTGGGTGCGCTGATCCTCGCAGGGCTGACCGGATTGGTGACCCTGTTCTTAAATCTCTGGAAAAAGTTATAAGCAGTTTTACCAGGCGCACGTGTAACCATGCTGAAACAAAAAGAGGTCTTTTATCGGGCAGTGAACGCCTGATGAAGAGCGCAGGCCCAAGCAAGCAGGCTTTACCAACCTTACAGAGATAAAG
>JAGOVY010000058.1 GCA_018060515.1 Anaerolineaceae bacterium
CACATGCTTTTATGGTTTGCCTGGTTTGGTCTCCTGGCAGCATCATCAACACTACTGCTCCAGGGCATCAGCCCACCTTCCTCGAACTTCTCTTTCTCAGTTTCACCAACCTTTCCGCTACCGGTTTGGGTGACATAATGGCAGTATCTGCTCCGACACGGGTACTGGCGATGATTGAGCAATTCTTGGGTGTGGGGTATGTGGCAATGGTTGTTTCGCGTTTAATTGGACTGACAAACTACACACGAAAAAAAGCGTGAGAACTTATTAATTCGGAGAATTTATGTTGAAAAATGTATTTATCGCTGCAATCAGCCTTGTCTTTCTCGGCATCAATGCCGGGTGCGCCGTTCAGAAAACATCGTTAAATGTAAGCATGGTTGTCTTTACTGTCGATTCTGGACCGGTTCTACCGGAGATGCAAACCCATGAGGTCTTCACGATCACCCGTCAAGGGGTGCAGCTTGAACGCACCGGCAAAACAGAAAATACTGAAATCCATGAAGGCAATTGGACATTCGAAGCAGATGAGACCTTGTTGTCCGCTGTGTTTGCAGCAGCAGAGAGCCAAAATTGTGAGGCGTTTACGCGTGTTGAACCTGAAGAACCGCCTGACGGCGCCGGAACAACAACCTTGACCCTGGTTTATTCTGATGGAACACAATGCGAACTATTCTACGACGCAGGAGTAAACTATGAAGGTGCTGAAGAATTACTCCTCAATGTGAAAGAGCTGCTTAATAACTTGAGCACACCGCCAAGCAGTCAAATCAAGTAAAACACTATTCAGTAAAAACCTCGGAGCTTGTGAACTGCACTCGGACTCCGGGGTTTTTTGTTAAGAGACGGAATCTGACTATTTTGAAAACAGCTTTTGATAATCCTCGTGAAGGCGGGTATAGCTGAGTTCAAGCGCTTCTGCGGGTAATGTGCTGACCTTCTCCTGGCTGCACAACGCCAGCAGATAGGCAACTGCGCACTTTTCGAGCACGGCAGCGTTGAACATTGCGCGTTCGAGATTGTTTCCCAGCAGAAGGGCGCCATGATTCGCCATCAGGTAAGCGTTGTTGCCACTGCGGGTTTGTTTTGCCACCAAGTCGCGCAATTCATTCGAACCAGATGGCGCATAGGGGATTATTTCTACTGCATCCCCTAAAAATACCACCTGTTCATCAAAGAGGGGCGGAATTGGCTTGCCGATAATCGCCAGCGTACTGGGATAAGCCTGGTGCGTATGGATGACGGCGTTTACATCGGGCCTGGTTAGATAGATGGCAGCATGCATGCCGCTCTCAATCGAAGGTTTGCGCTCCCCGGCAATCGGGTTCAGGTTCAAGTCAAGCACGCAGATATCCTCAGGCGTCATTTTCATATAACTATAATTAGATGGTGTGATCACCATCATGTTTTCCTCAGGCACGCGTGCAGATAAGTTGCCGCCGGTTGCACTGAGGTACCCTTTTTGAGTCAGCTCCTGCGCCGCTGCCAATAGCGCCAATCGGCATTGTTCAATTTTTTCCATTCCAATCTCCTCTTTCGATGATACGACATGGGCATTATAATCTTAATCAACAAGGCTCGCTGATTGAGGTTTATTATTCAATCAGCGTACAAGGGCATTTTCTTCACCAACCAGCACGGTTCTGGAAGATGAGGATTATTTGAAATCTGCCGACATCGCTTCAAAAAAGGCGTTTATCGTTCTTAATCCGGTTGCAGGTCTCGTCAATCCGGTATTAACAAAACGCGCCATCGAAAATCACTTTGCCGCAAAAGGTTGGCAGACTGATTTTTACCTCACCGAAAAAGATGAAAACCTTGCCGTTATCGTCGGTCAGGCGATTAAAGACGGTCCGGATATCATTGTGGCAGCTGGCGGAGACGGGACTGTCGCCGCGGTAGCTGCTGGGATGCTTCACTCGCCTGTTCCGCTTGGGATCATTCCGATTGGTACGTGGAACGCAATCGCCCGCGCGCTTCTGCTTCCATTTGGGGTCGCCCGCGCCATCAACTTGTTCACCGGCAATCACCAAATCAGGGAGCTCGATCTCATGGCAATAGGCAATCGCCTTCATGCCATGAATATGGGGGTTGGTTTTAGCTCAACCTTGACTGCGAACACTGGCCGCAGCGAAAAACGAAGATTGGGTTCGACGGCTTATTTTTCTCAGTTTTTTAAGCAATTATTTGGCTTACAGCAGCAGCGCTATATCATCATGGCTGATGGTAAGCGATATCGCGGGCGCGCTGCTGAGATTATGATTGCCAATTACGGCTTTGTCGGTATTAGCATGCTTGAATCTTCGCTCAACATCAAACCCGATGATGGTAAGGTTGATATTTTGATTTTTCGTGCTCGTACTGTGTTCGATCTGCCCAGAATGATTTGGGAGCTAATAACTCGCCGCAAAACACACAACCAAAAATTCCGCCTGATTTCGGCAGTGGAATCCATTCAAATAATAATGCACCCACCTGTGGCTGTGCAGGCTGACGGTGAGTTGATTGGAGAAACTCCAGTTACGGTTACAGTCATTCCCCGCTGCGTTAAAGTCATCGTTCCGCCTGAAAAACCGCCTGTGATCCCGCTTCAACTACGACAGCGTTGATACCTCAGCCATAAAAGACTGGTCACCTCCTCCAGCCTTGCTCCCAGCTTTTCGCCGCGGGCAGAGGTCACATCATCTGAATTGTCAAATACGGCATAAGGAACGCGCACTCCCTGAATGTTCAGGTATTCTTTGTCGGCTGAACTGACTGTTTGCCAATCATTCTCACGATACAGCCGCTCAAGTTTGTCATCTGCCAAGCCATGTTCAAGAATGCTATCAGGTTTGTCGGGGTTAAAGCGTTTGCGGTTTTTTCGCAATGATTCTTCCCAACTCACATCCACATAAATCACAGCCATTCTCTCAAGCACCAGGGGTGAAAGGTGACGAAAAGCAGATTGGTAGCCGCCGTGTTCGCTGCCGCGCGAAAACTCAATCAGCGTGGTATAGTCCTCAGACAACCGCGGTATATCTCGCTGGCGTTTTTGATACTCCAGGCAAATCCGTTCGATTAAGAGGTTCCAGAGGTGCTTACCCAAAAAATATCCCTCAGCGTCGCTATGCAGCCGTGGATGCCCCATCTGCTGCAGCAGCTCATCTTCCTCAAACCAGGTCCACAACATCGGAAAATCATCGATTTCAAGCAGTTTACCCACATGGAATCGTTTTTCTCGCTCGGCAAGGGTGGTTTGCTTTAGAAAATCGATGATTTCGCTCTTACCTGCCGCCGGCCGTGCCAGGAGCAATAAGATTTCGAATTTTTCTGGTGACTGCATGATTCACCTCCAAGGCAATTTAATTAACGATTTTGGACGAAATGCACCTCGCTGTCAAGACTCATTAATATGATCTTAAGTCCGAGTAATCGTTTTCCATCGTGCCAAAGGCTTACACCAGCGATGTTTATCAAGAAACCACCCACTTAACCGCCTGAGATACCCATAGTTGAATACACAATTTCTGAAGAGTTCCTAAATACAAACTGGGATGTGAAACAGGCTGCTTTTCGCAGCAACTTCACTCGATGAATGCGGGGTGTATAATCAAACCCTGAGCTTACAAGGTGGCATACACACAAAATGACAGAAACTGAAACCCCGTACAAGAACAAATGGATTATCCTGCTCGCCATCGCCATGGGCGTTTTTTTGGCAACGATTGATGGCGGCATTGTCAACATTGGGCTCAACACGCTGGTGCGTGAATTTGACAAACCTTTGGTGGTTATCGAATGGGTGGTCCTTGCCTACATGCTCACAATCTCAAGCTTAATGCTCACAATCGGCAGGCTTGGCGATATGTTTGGCAAGAAAAACCTCTACCTCGCCGGTTTAATTATCTTTACCATCGGTTCTGTTCTTTGCGGACTTTCCAGCAGCATATATTGGCTTATTGCATTCCGCGTTTTACAGGCTGTAGGCGCATCCGTCATCATGGCGCTTGGAATGGCAATGGTCACCGAGACCTTCCCGGCACAGGAACGCGGCAAGGCGCTTGGCATTCTTGGCACGCTGGTCTCCATCGGGATTATCGCAGGCCCAACCATCGGTGGAATCATCCTTGAGTCACTTTCCTGGCATTGGCTCTTTTTTGTCAACCTGCCGGTTGGAATTATTGGGGTTTTTATGGTGCTGCGTTATGTACCGCAGAGCCGCCCAGGCGGTAAACAGCGTTTTGATTTTCTCGGCGCAGTCTTGTTATTTATCAGTCTTTGCGCACTGCTTTTTGCTCTTTCCACCATCCAAAGCGGTTCAACTTCGCTCCTAATAACTCTGACATTATTGGGTATATTCTTAGTAGGATTAGTGGCTTTCATCATGGTTGAGAAACGTATCGATGACCCGATGATTGATCTGAGCATTTTTTCCAATCGTATGTTCTCCATTAACCTCATCACCGGGTTTTTGGTTTTTATCTCCACTGCCGGCACGATGATTATTTTGCCGCTCTATCTGCAAAATGTATTACATTTCGGTACCCGTCAGGCAGGGTTGATGATGGCAGTCACTCCTGTGACTGTCGCGATGATTGCCCCTTTTTCCGGTGCACTCTCAGATCGTGTGAGTTCGCGTATTATTACCACCATCGGCTTGGCGGTTCTGTTCTTGGGTTATCTCTGGGTTTCTTCGCTAAGCGCTGAAACGAACGCCATCGGCTACATTCTACGTTTCATTCCAGTGGGTCTCGGTATCGGTATGTTTCAGGCACCTAACAACAGCGCCGTCATGGGTTCTGCGCCGCGTGAACGTTCGGGCATTGCCTCTGGTCTGCTGAACCTGACACGTACCGTTGGCCAAACCACTGGAATTGCTCTGCTTGGCGCATTTTGGGAAAGGCGCGTGCATGTACATGCGGGAGAAGCTGTTTTTAACAACGTTACACAGGCACCCATTGGGGCTCAGGTAGCCGGACTGCACAATACGTTTCAATTGGTTCTGTTGATTATCCTGGCAGCTCTTAGTATTTCTCTATGGGCGCTCTCCCTCTGGCTGCGCAGCAAACCTGTGCTAAACCCTGACGATTTTGCATAATTTAAAGGCTCTCTTCTGCAGTAATCAAAGCGGAATCAAGGGAACCCTTTCATTGCCCTGAGCAGGTTAACAGTAATCACGTGATCCTCCGCAAATTGCTGTGCAAATTAAAGAAACAATTGAAGACGTGTATAATCACTTAGATGGAATGGTTCGGAATCTGAAAGGACATGTATGATGCGAAAACAATTGATTTGGGTCTGTACTGTTTTCATAACACTTGCGCTAACCCTAACTGCCTGCGGCCTGCCCGAAATGACCCCTCCATCAACGACAAATCCCCCTCCCATTGTCACAGATACCCAGATTGTGGTGATTCCTGCCATAACAATCACGGTCGAGCCGACTGAGCCATTGGTAACCGTGCCAATTAAAGCCAACAATGCCGGCAGTCTTAAAATTACGCAGCAAGCGGCGGTGAGGAATGTCCAGGGGATTGCCTGGTCGCCAGACAGCCTCACTTTGGCGCTCACCACCCAAAACAATGATTTGAACAACGACCAGGTTTACGGGGTCACTCTGCTGAAGGCATCTGACCTGTCTACATTTTCTGTCTATTCCTCCACAGGCAATCGCGTCACCTCCGTGGCGGCAGATGGAAAAACGGCAGCTGTTATCAGCAAAGAGATGACCGCCTTCTCGTTGGTGGATACCAGCGACAACGCGGGGCTGCCCCGCGCCAGGGTGACAGATTTCTTGATTGGCGATGTTTCTTTTTCTCCGGATTTACGTTTTGTTGCGGTTACTAAAGCAGAGTCATGGGAGGTTGTGCTGTATGATTTCAACACCCTCAATGAGGTCAGAATATTAACAGGGTTTGAAACCGCCGCACCAGTCTTCGACGCCAAGTTTGATAACAGCCCACAATGGATGGTCTGGCATGCCCGCGGGACACTTCAGTTGCAGGAAATCGAACTTGGTATGCTCAGTTATCCATTAATGCATGAGGATTTCGTCTATAGTTACTCTCTTTCTCCCGACGGAACCTTACTCGCCAGCGCTTCTGCCAGCACAATAGACAACAATCTGGTACCGGTAATCAAGCTGTGGGATACATCATCCTCCACCGAACTGCGTACATTGGTGTTAAGCGAGCCGGTAAACACAATGAAGTTTTCCCCGGATGGCAAGTTTTTGGCTGTGGCAGTCGGCAATAACCTTCAAATTTGGGATGCCATTTCTGGCAACTTGCTTGCCACGCACGAAGGTCACACAGACGCAATTCAGCAACTGGCGTTTTCACCTGACCAACACTCGATTGTATCGACCGGAAGCGATAATATGCTCTATCTGTGGCAGATTCCTCAATAACGATGTGCATTGCTGCCACCGTAATTCAAAACAGGTTTTTTCTCGAAAAATTACCTCTCTATTATTAGGTTCGTTTGAAACTGTGAGCCGATGCCTCTGTTATCTGCAGTAAACCTCTCCAAATCCTATGGATCTCTGGATATTTTCCCCGAGATGTCTTTTCGTATTCCGCACCGCGGTCGTATCGGGTTGGTCGGCGCCAATGGGGTCGGTAAAACTACATTGCTGCGCATCCTCATCGGCGAAGAAGAACCCTCAAGCGGCAGTATCCACCATGCGCGCGGCATACGTGTGGGTTACCTGCCGCAAGAAAGCACGCTGGATTCAACGCGCACCTTATGGGCAGAATGTCTGACGGTGTTTCAGGATTTGCTCAACATGCAGCAGGAGTTACACATCATGGAAGCGGCGCTGGAAGCAGACCCGAGCAATAGAAGGCTGGTAGAAGAGTATGGTGACTTGCAAACCCGTTTTGAACGTATGGGCGGATATGAGTTTGAAAACCGTACCCGCATTACGCTTTCAGGGCTTGGTTTTAGCCGCGTAGAAGAAAAGCGCCCGGTAAGCCAACTTTCAGGCGGTCAGCGAACACGCGCGCTGCTGGCAAAGTTGCTGCTTTCAGAGCCTGACCTGCTCTTGTTGGATGAACCCACCAACCACCTCGACATCTCAGCCGTTGAGTGGCTGGAAGCTTTTTTCAAAGACTGGCGTGGGGCTGTATTAATCGTCTCGCATGACCGCTATTTTCTCGACCAGGTAACCAACCTCACCTGGGAAATGACCCCCGCACTGGAGGAGTATCGCGGCAACTACTCTGCTTTTCTGACCCAGCGCGAGGAGCATTACCGCCGCCGTCTGCAAGAATACCAGGCACAACAGGAATTTATCGAAAAAGAAGAAGACTATATCCGGCGCAACCTGGCGGGGCAAAACACGCGCCAGGCTCAGGGCAGAAGGACACGGCTGGAACGTATGCTGCATGAAGCCCGATTAACGCCGCCAATTGAACGGAAAACCCTGCGCCTGCATCTGGTTTCTTCCGGCAGGAGCGGTGACTTGGTTTTACGTACCAGGGGGTTAAGCGTGGGCTATGCAGATGAGGGGCGTCCACTATTTAATGTTGATGATCTAACGCTCATCAGGGGTGAATGTGCCGCCATTATCGGACCGAACGGTGCAGGCAAAACCACCTTCCTCAAGACGATCCTCGAACAAATCCCTCCGTACGCCGGCGAGACGCTTTTAGGAGCCAGTTTGAAGATTGGCTATTTTGCACAGGCGCACGAAGGGTTGCGCTCTGACTATACCTTGATGGAAGAAATCCAGGCGCATATGCCAAAATGGCTGCCTGCTGAAATTCGCGATTATCTGGCAAAATTTCTCTTCAGCGGAGATGATGTATTTAAGGAGGTTGGTTTGCTTTCGGGCGGAGAGCGCGGCAGGCTGGCTTTGGCTTGCCTTGCGCTGCAAGGCGCAAACTTGTTGCTTTTGGATGAACCCACCAACCACCTTGACTTACCTTCGCAGGAAATTCTACAAACCATCCTGTCTCAATTTCAGGGGACAATTTTGTTGGTATCTCATGACCGCTTTCTGATTGATGCGCTCGCTACCCAGTTATGGGAAGTTATACCTGGGCAGCAGAAGCTGGTAGTGTTTGAAGGCAGCTATAGTGAATATCGGGCGACAAAACAATCGCTCACCGCCGATGACAACACTGCTAAACCGAAGCAGAAAGCAGAATTGAGCAGAGAGAGTAAACCTTCCCAGCCCAAGAGCAAGGGCCAGCTTCAGCGGCTGCGCCATCAGATGCACACACTGGAAGAAAAGATCGCCGAACAAGAAAAAGAGCTCCGTATGATTGAAAGCCAGCTAAGCAACAGCCAGGTAGACTCAGCCCGGTTGCATCAATTAGCCAGCGATTATGCGCGGATTCAGGCGCAGCTTGACGAGAAAATTCTTCAGTGGGGTGAACTGGCAACAACGCTGCATGAAAACTAAACCCCGCCCAAGTTGGCGGGGTTTTTCACTCTGATTAGGGAAAAGCATATTAACTCAAGATATGCGATAAATCCTCATAAGCGCTGCGCTTGCTCAGCCTGGCAATCGGCGGAGCCTGGCGCTTAAATTGTGTTGCCCTGATTCGGCTGACCACCGCCCGCACAAAGCTCTCCGCGAAACCCTGCATTATGCAGTCTTGAGGTGTTCTTTGCTCCTCCACCAACTGATAGAGCAGTTTATCCACTTCTGAATAAGTGAAGCCGAGCTCATCTTCATCTGTTTGCCCTGGCCACAGGTCAGCCGATGGCGGTTTTTGTAAAATAGGTTCAGGAATACCCAGCGCTGCAGACAACTGTCTCACCTGTGTCTTATAAAGATCGCCGAGTGCATTAAGCGCACACGCTGAATCGCCAAAAAGGGTGGAGTAGCCGAGCAATATTTCCGTCTTATTGCCGCTGCCGAGTACCAGCCCATGGAAAGCTTCGGACTGGTCGTAGAGAAGAATCATACGCTGCCGCGCCAGAATATTGCCTTTGCGCTGTTTGCTCATTTTTGGCTCAAGCTCAAAGAGCGGGTCAACCATTCCTGTCAGTGGGAACGTCAGCGCTTCCACCCCAAGCGCATCAATTACAAGTTGGGCATGCGCTAAAGAATCGGGGCTGGAAGTACGGTAGGGCATGCGTAAAGCCAGCACATTTTTGGGGCCAACTGCTTCTGCAGCCAGGTAACAAGAGAGCGCTGAATCAAGACCACCTGATAGCCCCAAAACGATTTTACTGAAGCCAGCGTTCTCGATTGTATTGGCAATAAACTCAACAAGTATTGTGCGTGTGCGGGCGGTATCGATATTTAACTCATTCATTTTTCTCTCCATACAGCCATCAATCCAACGGCAACTTCATTTTAATCCCATTTATGGTGAACATTAATCAATCTGCAAACATATCTTAGTCCATTTTCAGAACTCACGAGCAGCCCCGTTGGTTAGTTTCCGCAAACAGGTCGTAAAAACGCCGCTCTTTTCAGGCATAGAGCGGCGCATGTCAATTTTAGTGGTGGCTTTGAAAAGAGAAAACCAGGGATTGGGACCAGCCGTTCGGCTTACTCAACAGACTCAACATGTTCAATTTCGGGGAAGAACTGGCGTATGGTGCCTTCGACCCAGCCTTTGACGGTTACCGGCGAGAGTGGACAGCCAATACATGCACCGCCAAGGCGAACTTTGACAGTCTTATCCTCAAACGAAATTAATTCCACTTCCCCACCATGATAGGTGCTGATATAAGCGCTCAACTGTTCAATTAAACCGCGCATCTGCTCCAACTGTGAAAACGAATTATTGTTTTCCGTCATGATCACTCCTCTTGGGTTTTTCTTCCCGGCAATCCATCGTACGGCGAATCATCTGCTTGACCTGTTCATGGATTTCTGTTGGGGCTTTTACCGCTGACATGGCCATCTTTTCTAATAATACCACGCCTGATTCGTGATGATGGTCGCAAAATCGCTGCAGATCGTTGGATGAAATGCGATAGACAACACAGTCCCTGAGGACGACAACCGTAGAGGAGTAAACGTCCCTTCCCAGAATGGCAGACCAACCAAAAATACCCCCTGAGCTCAGCTTGCCGATGGAAATGGAGTGCCCGTCATAGGGAACATGGCGCACCACAACTTCTCCTTCCGCAATGATGAAGAGATGTTCTGCTGCCTGGTTCTGGTGCAAAATCACCTCTCCGGCAAGAAAGCGGCATTCTTCGAGAATAGCATCCAATTCAACCGCTGCTTCCGATGACAAGCCCTCGAAGAACATAACTTGAAGCGTATTACTGTTGAGCATGCTTACATAATAAACACATGCACTCTCACTTGAAAGTGGAAATTTTCCTGAAACTTACGATAAAGCTCACCAGCAGATTGTTGCAGATCTGCCTTTGTCATATGACTTATGCGTTGCCGCCTGCAGCCAGGTCGCAGTGGGTTACAACTTCTGCATGCGCATGGTCTATATCCAAACATTCAAGGTGGCATTACGAAAGAAAGGGGATTATTTACTTGCTGCCTAATTAAGGGGTAAACTCTTTTTCATCCATCCACTTGTAACGCAGTATCCGCTGGAATCACTAATAGTTGCCCTTGCTGGTGGATAACCTTCAAGGGGAGGTTGTATGCGCGGCTGAGCAGTTCGGCATTCAGAATTTCAGCAGGTGTACCCAAAGCAGCCAGTTTTCCCCCAACCAACAACCCAACCTGGTCGGCAAAACGAGATATCAAATTCAGGTCATGCAGTGTGATGATTACCGTGCGCGGCTTCATCCCTGATTTCAGGTCTTCTTCTGAGGGATGCGCCAGTTGATAGATGCGCTGCATGAGATTCACCTGATATTGCAAATCAAGATGCGTGGCAGGTTCATCCATCAGCAAAAACGCAGACTCTTGCGCCAGCGAGCGTGCCAGATAAAGTCTTTGCTGCTCACCACCAGAAAGCTCGCCGACGCTGCGATGGCGTAATTCCAGCAGATCCATTTTTTCGAGCGCTCTGTCAATAACCGCCTGATCTTTTTCTGTGATTTTTCCCAGCCAGTTTAAGTATGGCGTTCTTCCCAACGCTACCACCTCCTGCGTGGTGAACGCCGGCGGAAAACTGCGTGATTGCGGTACAACTGCAATCATACGCGCCCGTTGCTGCGCAGACATGTGTTTGATATCAGTTCCATTCACCTTGACACAGCCACTGCGCAGCGGCAGCACACCGCTCACAGCTCGGATGAAAGTTGTTTTTCCCGAGCCATTCGGCCCAATCAGTGCAAGCACATTTCCTTCTGCAAGATTGAGAGAGATTTCTTCGATGATGGGTTTATGGTTGTAACTGGCTGAGATTCGATGGATAGCTAACATGTTTTCACCAGTAGTTTTGAGCTTTTGAACGTTTCAAAACCCAGAGGAAAAACGGTGCACCGAGAAGAGAAGTAATAATGCCTACAGGCACCTCCTGAGGTGCGATGATTGAGCGCGCCACAACATCTGTAAGAAGCAGCAGGCTTGCCCCGCCGAGCATAGAAAGTGGGATGAGGCGTCGATAATCGCCTCCCCAGAGCATTCGGATAATATGAGGAACGACAAGCCCCACAAAACCAATGACGCCAGCAAATGCCACGGCCGCAGCGGCTGCCAACGTAGCCAATAGAATGGTAATCCAACGGATTCGCTGCACGCGAAGGCCTAACTGTTGTGCTTGTTCCTCACCAAACTGCAGTACATTCAAAGGATGCCCGATCAGCACCAGTCCCGTCAGTGCGGCTGCCATATAAGGCAGTGCGCTTACAACCGGCCCCCAACCAGTCATCACCGCTCCGCCCATCAACCACACCAGCGCTCGTTTTAATTCACCGGTTGAATGGATCATCAAGGCGGAAGTCAACGCTGAAGTGAATGAGCTAACCGCAACCCCCGCGAGGATAAGGTTGGTGGTGGGGACCGTTCGACCCACTCGGGCTAACATAACCACCACCATCACCGTCAGTAATGCTCCAATAAAAGCTGCCAGGGGAACCGAAATCAACCCAGCGCTGGAATAAGGCGACCTGAGCATCATTACCAACACTGCGCCTAATCCTGCTCCTGATGAAACTCCGATTAAATAAGGTTCCGCCAGCGGGTTGCGGAAGAGCCCCTGGTATGCGCCGCCGCTGCCCGCAAGGGCAGCGCCTACCAACATGAGAAGAATCATACGCGGTAATCTCAGGCTGGTAAGTATGGTTAGGTACACTCCTTGCGGATCTAAAACGGACGGTATCCCTTGTATGGCTGAAACCATCACATCCCAAAGGGTTTGTAAAGGTATCGCCACACTTCCCACCACAATACTGAGCACCGCTGAAGCCAACAAAATCAGCGTTGTGATCAGAAAAGCGTGGAAAGTGTGATCTTTTTTTATCATTATTTTGGATGGATCATTAATGCCATTTCTTTAAGACCGTCAATCAACCTCGGTCCGGGCCGGCTTACCAAATCATCATTGAAAGGGTAAACCTTTTGCTCTTTTACAGCCGTCAGCCCATCCCAACCAGGCCTGGCGGATACGTTTTCGACCGTTACTCCGTAAGCTGCATCACCCAGCAGGATAATATCCGGATCTTGAACCAGCAGTTCTTCTATACTGATTTGCCCCCAAGCGGATTGCATCCCTGCGCCGACATTCTTTCCGCCAGCGGTTGTGATGAGCAGGTCAACAAATGAACCCGGTCCGGCCGTCCAAGGTGCAGCTGGGTCAGTTCCATCCAATTCATAAAACACCAGGGGGGTAGTTTTTGTTTTAGCAACTTTCTTGGTGACTTCATTCACCCTGGCGGCCAATTCTGAATTTAGCTTTTTTGCATTCTTTTCATGCCCGGTAAGCGTGCCGACGGTTTGAATCATCGTGTAAATACCCTCAATATCCGTTGGGTTTGCCAGATAAAAGACCGTCAGATTCAGGTTTTCGAGAGAACTCACCTGTTCGGGGGTATTAATTTCAGCGGCAATGACTAAATCGGGTTTCAGGCTGACGATGGTTTCGAGTGAGTAACCGCCCATTGAACCACCGATATCCTGAATGTCGAGTGCATCTGGCGGGTAATTCGAGAATGTGTCACGCCCGACCACCTGGTCTCCGGCGCCGACGAAAAAGAGTGTTTCGGTGACAGAAGGCGCCAGAGAAACAATACGTTGTGGGGGCTGCTGCAGTGTAATTTCACGCCCGAGCCCATCCTGCAAAGTGATTACTCCAGTCTTGGCAACGTTTTGGTTGCCAACGCAAGCACTGAGCATCAACGACATCAGGAGCATCAATATGATCAAGAACTTTTTTTTGGTCATTTAAAAACCTCCAATAATCTTTTTGATAAAAAAACCTCAACCGCTTATGGTTGAGGTCTGGTTCGCATGATTTTCTGCGAGTGTCCACCTCCTTTCAGCGAGAGTGTGTAACACCCTTTTTGGCGGTCGACCTGGCTCATCAGTTATTCCCTGATTTACAGTTGCGCGACAGCACCGGATTATGCACCGGTTTCGCCTTTAAGCCTCCCATTTCGGGTTAGGCACCAAAAAGGTAAATTCGATTGAAGAAATTCTACTTTCGATTGAAACACCTGTCAAGCACATCGCATTAGTTCATCTAAAATGTTACCGAGATGCTATCGTTAGGTCAAATGAAAATGTTACCGAGGAAACGATGGCAGAAACGGATGAAATGACAATCGACGAAAGACGGAAGTATCTTCATAAGAT
>JAGOVY010000134.1 GCA_018060515.1 Anaerolineaceae bacterium
CTTATCACTGACTCGCATAAGCCGGTTCAAATTGTGTTCGCCGGTAAAGCGCACCCCGCTGATGAACCAGGTAAACTGCTTATCCAACAGGTTTATCGTGCGGTAAAAGATAGCCGCAGCGCAGGAAGGCTGGTCTTCATTGAGGACTATGATATCAACGTCGCGCGTTATCTTGTGCAGGGTGTGGATGTGTGGATGAATACACCGCGCCGCCCCAATGAAGCCTCAGGAACCTCTGGCATGAAGGCAGCGCTCAATGGGGTGCTGAATTTTTCCGTGCTGGATGGCTGGTGGCGTGAAGGTTACAACGGAAAAAACGGTTGGGCAATCGGGAAGGACATTGAATATACCAACCCTGAAGCCCAAGATACTGCTGACATGCAAAGTTTGTACGAAACGCTGGAAAAACAAATCATTCCGCTGTATTATGATCGAGACAGCAACAAAGTGCCGCGAGAATGGTTGAAGATGGTTCGCGAATGCCTGCGCACCCTCGTGCCTCAATTCAGTTTACGGCGCATGCTTAAAGAATACACCACAGATTACTATCTGCCGGCGATTAGAAAATAACAAACAAATAAGTAGAGAGTAAAAATGGAATATCTTTCTGATCCTCACGCCTGGCTTTTCGCGCTGATGATTTTTGCACTGCGCGTAGTTGATATGTCGCTGGATACCATCCGCGTTCTTTTTGTGGTTCGTGGCAAAAGATTGATCGTTTGGATTCTTGGTTTCTTCCAGGCTCTTGTTTTTGTGGTTGCCATCAGTTCCGTTCTTACGCAGCTTGATAACATCCTCAATGTCATCGGTTACGCTACCGGTTTTGCTACGGGCAACCTGTTAGGGATGATCATTGAACAACGCCTTGCGATTGGTCATATCATGGTTACGATTATCAGTTCCACCCGTGGCGCATACATCGCAGAACGTTTGCGCACAAGCGGATATGCAGTCACAGAAATTCCAGGTCGCGGCAGAGATGGCACCGTCTTTGAATTGCACGCCAGCGTGCTGCGCCGCGACGTTCCCAACGTCGAAACCATTGTTCTCGAAGCTGACCCGCAGGCGTTTATTACCGCTGAAGATGTGCGCCCGGTTCGGCGAGGATTTTGGCGGGCATAACCGAAAATCAGACTTCGAATAAAAAACCTGGGATTGATCACTTGACTATCCCAGGTTTTTGTTTCTGTGGACGAAGTTTACTCCAGAAAATCAAAGGGGTTTACCACCCCATAGGTTTCGTGCCGCAGTTCAAAATGCAGGTGCGGACCGCTGGAATTGCCTGTGGTGCCGAGCGTTCCGATTTGCTGCCCGCGTGCTACATTCTCACCGCAGAAGCTCAAATAATTATCCAGGTGGGCGTAAACAGACTGCCAGCCGTTACCATGGTCAACTACAATCAGGTTTCCGTAACCGCGCGTGTTCCAGTTAGAGTAGACAATCACACCGTCATCTACTGCGTAAACCGGGTTGCCGATGCTTCCACCAATGTCAATGGCGCGGTGGTTGGTTTCGGGGCTGTAATGATATCCGGAGATGTAAGTTTCAGATGTTGGCCACAAGAACGGCGGACCGGAACCGATATATCCGGTTGTCAAAATGCCGCAGGCGCTGCCAGAAATTGAAGATTGCGCGGGCTTTTCGCGGGTGAAAGTCTCAAGCCAGTCGGTAAAAATACCTTCACCGCCAGGAACAAAAAGGAGTGTGCCCGCGACAATGTTCGGCATGGCGAGGTCGCCAAGTGTTGTGCGATTCAAGTTGTTTGCCGGCCAATCTATGATCGAGTCTGGCGTGACATGATAAAAACTGGCCACACCATTCAATCCATCCCCACTGTTCCATTGATAAACTGCGCCGTCCATTACCGGAATGAGAATGTTAACCCCCGGATAGATGTTGTGCGGATCGTCGCCAAGGATATGGCGATTGCTCCAGAGAAGAGTCTGCGGTTTGAGACCAAATTTCTCTGCAATACCAAAAAGGGTGTCGCCTGTAAGAATGGTGTAATCAATCATGGCGGTTCTGGTCTGCGCCCGCCGATCGGTGTGAATCAGTGCCTCGCGTCCGATTCCAAATCCGCTTAGCAAGATGGGATCAGAACGCAGCGCCAAAGGGATAATCGGTTGAGAAACGCTGGTCGAACCTGCGGTGACTGCTTCAGTCGGGGTGTTTTTTTCCTGGTTCTTTAGTACGAATTTGCTCATCACCCAGACGGCTATAAGCACTAACACGACAGACACAACTGCAGTGCCAACTTTCAGGGTGGTTTCGCCCAAACCCAGGTGTAAAACACGTGACCATAATTTTTCTACAGAAGAAGGTTGTTCGGTGGGTTCCACCTCGACAGACGCTTCTGTTCCCTGGGGTTTCTCCAGGGGGAGCTTATCTTCGTTGTTTGTCATAGTTGCCTCGAAAAAAAATCATAACATCCAGCCCGATTATGGTCAAGGAAAGGAAAAATCCGAAAAGTCAATGACTACATGTTCAAATGCCGGAGGTTTACAATCACTACATTCATTGAGGCTGAACTTTGCATTTCGCTGCTCAGGGAATGAAGCAGATATTCTGACGGATTATGTGCGGAAATTAAAAAAGCCGGTTTCCCGGCTTTAGTTATTCGATTAATAATTAGCCTTGCTTGATAAAGTCATCCATCGCTGCGAGCAGCGTTTCAATATCCTCCAGGGTGGTTTCTCCCATGGTGGCAACGCGGTAGGTCAGGTCTTTGATCTTGCCGTAACCATTGGCAATGCGCATACCGCGGGTCTGCAGGTATTTGTTTAAGGCGCTGATATCCCAGCCGAGACTATTCTTGATGGTAACCACAGTTTTAGAGCGATAATCAGCTTTTGCCAACGGTTCCATCCCCTGCGCAGAAGCCCAATCCTGCACCCGCTTCGCCATGGCTGAGTGCCTTGCAAAGCGCACCTCAAGCCCTTCAGCCAAAATACGGTCAAGCTGTTTATCAAGTGCGAAGATGAGCGGCATAACCGGGGTCATAGGGGTGGAGTCTTTAATGCGGTGCTTTTCCATCAAGACCAGGTCGAAATACCAGCCACGGTTGGTGACGGTTTCAGCCTTCGCCATTGCACGGTCAGAAGCAGCAGCCAGCGCCAGACCGGGGGGCAGCGCGAGGCATTTCTGTGAGCTGGTAAGCATAAAGTCAACGCCGAGTTTGTCCATCTCAATTTTTACGCCGGAGAGCGAAGAAACCGCGTCCACAAGAATAAGGGTGTCAGGGCTGACTTCTTGCACCGCTTTACACAATTCAGCCAATGGGTTCTCTACGCCCGTAGAAGTTTCGTTGTGTACTATGGTGACTGCTTCGTAATGTTTTTTCTTGAGGGCATCGCGTAATAAGTCAGGGGTTATGGCTTCGCCATAATCCACTTCCAGTTTATCGGCGGTCTTACCGTTGTTGATGGCTACGTCATACCAGCGCTGAGCAAACGCTCCGTTGATGCAGGACAGTACGTCTTTCTGGACAAAATTTCGAATCCCGGCTTCTTGCATGCCCGACCCTGATGAAGCCGCCTGAAAGACCCTGTATTGGGTTGCGAAGAGCAGTTTTGACCTTTCCTCAGTACTGCGAAAGAGGGCTTCAAAATCTTTGCTGCGGTGCGGAAGCATTGGTCGGGTTTGCGCTTCAAGCACCTCGGGCGCGACGTCTACAGGACCTGGAACAAACATATGGGACATGAATTACTCCTTTTTATATTGAAAGAATATGATCCAGAGGCAACCCTCTGACTAAAACCTTTAACGTAAAAAGAAAGACAGTGCCACGAGCACGACGAAAAATGATCCTGCGAGAATTCCAATTTGCTTGAGATCTTGTTTGACGTAGCTGTAGTCGGGGTTAAACTCTGTGGTTGCTGAGCGTACGGATGTGGTTTTAGCCACATTCACGTCGTGAGTGGCAACCTTTGCGGAAGTGTTTGCTGCTCGTTTTTGTGGTTTCTTTGCCATACAATACTCCTATACATCAAATTATATCTATTTTAATAAACCCTGAACGACAATTCGCTTGTTATCCACCAGGTAAGGGTAGCAAGAAATTAAAGTAATCGCGCTTTCGTTGGTTGGCGCCATCACATCCACCCGCGTAGGTTCAACGATTTCTGTATTGGTCACGAGGTATGTAAATG
>JAGOVY010000059.1 GCA_018060515.1 Anaerolineaceae bacterium
TGGTTATTCAGTTGGGCGCGTAAATAATCCGCCTGGTCATCTTCCAACTGAAGGGCAGCTAAACTGACGAGATGGTCGAAAACTTCTCTTGTGATTTGTTCGCTCATGAGGATCTTCTCGTTTCATACGTAAGTGATATGAGATGCTGATGATCTTTCAAATACGCTTCCAAGCAGAAACATGGCGGTTTTTGAAAGTTGAAATGTCTTTTGTCAGTATATCCATCTTTAAGCGAGTGTCAAGTCAGCGGTGTAAGCCGGGATGAAAAAACCTGGCTTTCCATCAGTATGCCTTTCTCTGCTCCACGCTCAGGTTTTTAATAATGTCTTCCAAAACCTCGATTCATTTGGGCTTCAGCCAATTAGAACAAGAGATTAAAAAAAGATGCTTGTTATTTTTTAAAAATCCTATACAATATGTATTAATATAATTTTTATCCGAATTAGTTCGTCTATACAAAGGAGAAACCATGAACAGAAAGCCCTACATCCCCATAATCCTGGTACTGGTGCTATTTTTACTTATCTTAACCGCATGCGGCGGATTGGGAAGAAGCAAGAACGATGATGGCAACAAAACCCAAGAGCCCGTCGTCGTGGTGGTCACGGCTACCTCGCCGGCTGTCGTAGAAACAGAAGCGCCGGCAGTGGTGGCAACAGAGGCGCCCTTGTTGGTTGTAACAGAACCACCGGTGGTAAGTGACGAGCCGCTCGATTATTTTATCGAAACCTTCACTGAAGGGCTTGGCAACTGGTCCTATTTCATTATGAATAGCACTCCCGAGCTGGAAAGAAAAGCCGAAGTATATGGTGATGATCGCGGCTTGAGAGTTAAGCTTGACGGCTACAATATCTGGTATTACCTGTTGTATGACCCATTTACTTATGGCGACGTACGCATCGATACAGAGGTACAAAATGGCGGGGTACCATCAAACAGTGTTTCACTCGTATGCCGCTATGATGATGAGCTCGGCTGGTATGAATTTAATATTTCCTCGGATGGAACCTATAATATCTTATACTACGATGCTGTGATCTATAAGGGGTATAAGCTGCTGGCAGACGGCGCCTCAAAGAATATCAACCTTGGACGTGATAAAAACATTTATACAATCATCTGCCAAGACAGGAGTCTCTCCCTGTACACCAATGACGTCCATGTCAAAACCGTGGAGCACAAAGATTTAACCCGTGGTTTGGTTGGCATTGGACTCAGCTCGTATGAATCTTACCCGGTCATCATGACAATCCCCTGGTTCGAAATCAGCCAGCCGTAATCCACAAATATTCAATTAAAAATGGCGGAGTGATAAAAGCGCTCCGCCATTTTTATTTTCAATCATTCAGCCAACGATAAAACGTCCAACCACTATCGCAGCGAATAATCCTGCCGAGAGCAGTGTACCCCAAACAGTATTGGTGTTGGTTTGAGCATCAACCATCTCAAACCCGGTGAAGGTCTGCTGCACCTGGAGAATTGGCCCCGCCACCCAGGCAAAAACCGCGCCGCCGATGAGCCCGCCCACATGTCCCCAGTTATCGATTCCGGGCTGCAAGCCGATGAGCAAGTTAACCACCACAATGACCAATAGGTTGGTCAGCATCATTTGTGCCTTTGCACCAAACAACTTGCGGTTTTTGTAAATGAATACGCCCTCTGCTGCCACCAGCCCGAATACTGCTGTTGAAGCGCCAAGTGAAGGGTTGGGAGAGAGCACAAAAGAAAGCGAGTTTCCGCAAAAAGCGCCAATCATATACAGCAAAAGGAACTTGCCATGCCCATAATAGCGTTCCAGCCCGCTCCCCAGAGAGTAGAGTGCATACATGTTAAAAGCAATATGCAACAGGCTGCCGTGTAACAAAACCGGGGTAAACAGGCGCCAAATTTGACCCTTCAAAATCAGCTCGTTGATCTTACCGCCGAGGATAAATGGCCAGTCAATTCCATTGCTTGAGAGGGAAGTTGAGAGGAATTGTATCCCGTACATCAACACCGTAATGCCGATAATTACATAAGTGACGGTAGGTTTTTTCGCAGGCAGATTTACCGCCACCCGCCCATCAGAGGCTGTCTGCGGTGGTGTGTTGTTATATGATTCACGCGGAGGAAAATTCATCATCCAATCCTTTTGGGGTTTACTGCCAGATGTTCGGCGTTAATAATTGCTACCAGGTCATCAACGGTTTTTTCGATTTGATTCTCTCGATTGACGACTACATAATCAAACATGCCAATTTGTTTCACTTCGTCACGGGCGGTCTTAATGCGCAGGTTGAGGTCTTGCTGGTTTTCGGTATTACGGCGCAGCAGGCGTGTGTACCACTCATCAAATGAACCGGGGGCAATAAAGATCAACAAAGCTTGAGGGAACAATCGGCGTAAAGTTGCTGCGCCTTGAACATCCACTTTGGCAACCACATCAACTCCCTTTGCCAGCGCGTCTTCTACTTGTGTGCGCGGGATCCCTTTTAAATCTGAATAGACATTGGCGTACTCAAGAAATTCATTGTTGGCTATTCTTTGTTCGAAGTCGTCACGCGGGTAAAAGAAATAATCTCTGCCATGCAATTCGTTTTTTCGCGGTTGGCGGCTGGTGGCGGTGATGACGAAGTGCAGCGGCAAACCGCGGCGTTTTAACCCATCAATGACGCTGTCTTTACCAACACCAGAAGTTCCGGAAATGACAATTAACAGCGGTTGGGGGTGCAGCAGATCAAAAAACGTCTTATCATCGGGCATCGCAACCTCACAGACCAAATATTAATACGCTTCTAATAGCCTATAATTATAATGGATAACAAAACGAAGGAAATGAGGCGTTAATGCCAATCTACGAGTACCGCTGTACTGACTGCAGACACCGTTTTGAGGTTTTCCTGGCCTATACGGAGTATAAAAAAGCTCAAGTACTTTGCCCTGCCTGCAAATCAGCACAGGTTGATCGGGTGATTCGTAAAGTGCGCGTCACCAAGGGTGACCACGACCGTCTTGCTTCACTTGCAGATGAAAGTGTTCTGGGCAGCATTGACCAAGATCCGAGAGCATTGGGGCGCATGATGCGCGAGATGAAAAATGGAATCGGGGCTGAGGACTTACCAGGTGAATTTGATGAAGTGGTAAACCGCCTTGAAAAAGGGCAAACTCCTGATGAGATTGAGCGTGATATGCCAGATTTTGGGGGTGAATAAGTCAGCTCTTTAATAATCCACTTAATCAAGTGGTGAATATCATGAATTGATCGCTGCCTGCAGGTCGGTGAAGGAATTCATCTGTGAGATTTGCTTCAGAAAGTCCGCCAGTGAATCAGCATTCGCTCGCAGTTGGCGCACAGCCGGACCAACAGGATCTTCTCCAGCAGCGCCGCCGGGGGTGCTGGCATAAGCGCCATGAAAAGCAAAGTATGCCTGGTTAAGTCTGCGGATCATGTAACCATGCTCCACGAAGAGCACGCGGCGTTGTTCCATGTAGGCTTCGGCTTCTACCACCTTGCCTTGAGCCAGTAATTCATCCACGCGGAGGCGAGTGAGGTACATCTCGTGATGAAAATCGAAGACCGCTGTCGGTTCAGCCCGCAAGACGGCTTTACCTGATTTTCCGTTACCAGACTGGTTTTCTGAATAGAAACGCTCCATAACCTTGGCGCTGATTTCATTACCGATAATCGAGGCCGTAGTTTCGTTCATCGTGCGCAATTCGGGGGTGGTATCGTAGTTCATACCCAGCGGGCGCAATGACAGATAATTGTGAGCCCATTCATGCGCGATCGTGTCGATCGTCCAAGCAATGCTCGAAGAGCGCTGCACCATTGTGGGGTAAACCCCGATCCCGCCCACATCCACCACCAGGGCAGAGGCATCCATGTACTCTTCGATCTCGCTTTCCAACGCGCTGATTTCTTCCATACTCAAATCAGATAACAGCGAGATGTTGACTTGCTGTTGAATAGAATCTCGCGGTGAAACGATCAATGCTTTTGGAAGCGGAGAAGAATGGAAAAGCACCGGCGGACCCGGGTTTGCAAGTTCACCGATGCCCGCTTCTGCCAACACTTGCGTGACCTGCGCCTGCAGAATCGATTCAACCAGCGGGGCGAGCGATTCAAGTGCGGCTTCAAGCGCGTGCTGCTGAGCGAGCAGCTCAGCAGCTGCTGTTTCGGGATCGGTGATGCGTGGGTCAATAAACACCAGTTCAACTTGGGTGCGGGCAATCTCCAAATCTCGTACAAGGTTAAAGTAACGTTTCACAACCTGCACTTGCTGCTCTTCAGTGAGGCGTTGGCTGACATTTATTTGTGCCTGAGCAGCTTTTTGTGCGGCCGCGTTGAGTAGCCAGGAGATATAATCATACTCAATCTGCGCAGTAAACATACCTGCCTGTATCATTGGGTCTTTCATCGAAGCAACTGATGTAGTTAAGACCATCGTAATAAACACCAATAGAAGGAGTAAATGGGTAATCTTGCGCCAATTCATGTCGAAATTATAACCCACAGCCAATGTGGGATTAATAACAAAGGAAAAGTGGTTGTAAAAAATGAAAAAACGAATGTCCGGTAAAACTTACTTCTTGATCTTCTTGGGCTTGGCAGCCGTGGGCTTGATTGCTTATCTGGTTATTAATAACCAAAACGCAAAAAATTCTGCCACCGCCTCCCTTCAGACTGTAGAGGCAACCCGCGGCGAGTTGGTGGCGATCATCGGCGCAACAGGAACGGTGCGAGCCAACCAGACCGCTGACTTAAAATGGCAGACCAATGGACGCATCGGTCAAATCCATGTTGAAGTTGGAGACAAGGTTTCCAGCGAAACAGTTCTGGCTGAACTGCTGCAAACCTCGCTCTCCCAGTCAATCATCCTGGCACAGTCTGATTTGGTCGAGGCCCAAAGAAAGTTAGATAATTTGCTTCACTCCAACTTGCAGCAGGCGCAGGCGCAGTTAAGCCTGGCAAATGCTAAGGATGCATATGACCGTGCTGTTTGGTCAGGATTGCAGGGAGACACCGCACGCACCACCAATCAAAACTCGATTGATGCTGCCAGGGCGGCGGTAACCCTGGCGCAGGATAAGGTTGACAGCGCTGAAGAAACCTTTAGCAAGTTCGAAGATAATGATGAAGATGACCCGATAAGAGCAGGGGCATTGAGCACCTTGGCGAATGCCCGTCAAAACCTGGAAAATGCCAAACGAGATTTGAACTTTCTCGTGCAAAATCCCAACGAAAAAGAACTTGCCATTTCTGAAGGCAAGGTTGCTCTTGCCAGAGCAGAATATGAAGATGCCCAGCGAGAGTGGGAAAGGCTCAAAGATGGTCCTGATCCGGATGATATTGTGGCGGCAGAATCGCGGATTGCTTCCATTGAGGCTACCATTGGGCTTGCTCAAATCGTGGCGCCTTTTGGAGGAACAGTCACTGAGGTTATCGGTATGACAGGCGACCAGGTTAGCGCCGGATCGGCTGTATTCAGATTAGACGACCTTTCGCGCTTGTTTGTGGATGTTGAGGTGCCTGAAATTGATATCAACCGCATTTTAATTGGGCAAAGTGTAGATCTGTCTTTTGATGCTATCAGCAATAAAACCTATCAAGGGCGGGTGCATAGCGTGGCGCAGGTCGGAAGAGTGCAGAATGGGTTGGTGAACTTTAGTGTTGTAATCGAAATTCTCAATGCCGATGAACAGGTTTTACCTGGAATGACAGCCGCAGTGAATATAATCATCAGCCAAATTGAAGATGCTTTAATAGTTCCGAACCGTGCAATTCGCCTGGTTGATAATCAACAGGTGGTATATATCCTGAAGAATGGCGAACCAATAGCAGTCAACATTACGATCGGCTCTTCTTCAGATTCGATGAGCGAGGTTATTGCGGGCGACCTGAAGGAAGGCGACAAGGTCATTCTCAACCCGCCATCCTCCTTCATGGACATTCATTTTGGAGAAGGCCGCCCCTTTTAAAGGATATAAATGTCAGCTGTAATCCATACTCAAAACTTAACCAAAATCTATAAATTGGGCGAAGTCGAAGTGCGCGCTCTGGATGGCGTGAGCTTTTCTATCGAAACAGGCGATGTGGTAGCCATTATGGGTCCCTCAGGCTCAGGAAAATCGACATTGATGAATCTCCTTGGCTGCCTTGACCGCCCCACGAGCGGGGAGTATTTGCTTGATGGCGCACAGGTGGATCAAATGAATGACGACCAACTCGCTGTCATTCGCAACCAAAAGGTTGGTTTTGTTTTTCAAAGTTTCAACCTATTACCACGGCAAACCGCGATTGAAAATGTAGAACTCCCAATGCGTTATGCCGGCGTGATTAAGAACCGTCGTGAAGCGGCAATCGCTGCCCTTGAGTCGGTGGGGCTTGGCGATAGAATCCATCATCGCCCTCCTGAAATGTCGGGCGGGCAGCAGCAGCGTGTCGCAATTGCCAGAGCGTTGGTGAACAACCCCGCCATTTTGATGGCAGACGAACCCACCGGCAACCTCGATTCACGCGCCGGCAATGAAATTATGGACTTGTTGTTGAACCTCAATCGCGATCACGGAACCACACTCATCATCGTCACCCATGATCCGGATGTAGCCGCTCATACCAACAGAGTGATTCGATTAAAAGATGGCCAGATAGAGGAGGATACGAAATGAACCTCTGGCAGGCGATTATCGAAGCATTACAAAGTCTCTATTCAAATAAACTTCGTTCTATTCTTACCATTCTCGGGATTGTAATCGGCGTTGGCGCAGTCATCGCCATGTTGGCGGTCGGTACCGGCGCGCAGGATACGATTACCGGTTCCATAAGCGGAATTGGCAGTAATCTGCTCTTTGTAACGCGCGGCAACACCTCTGTGACACTGACACGGATTGAACCCTTAACCAGTGATGACGCAGAAGCACTGCTCGACCAATTTCAGGCGCCTTCGATTGCTGCTGTGGCGCCGGTTGTAAATGCAACGCTGACCGTTTCTGGACCCGGAGAATCCATTCGAACAACCGTTTATGGGGTTACACCGGCTTATGAACAGGTACGGAACTACAGCGTGACCGAGGGCACCTTTATCAACGAAGAGCATCTTCTGGGCAGGTCATCAGTTGCGATTCTCGGACCTGATACGGCAGAGAAAATGTTCGGCCGCCGCGATGGGCTGGTGGGTGAAACTATTCGCATAGAAGGACAACCTTTCAGGGTTATTGGCGTGTTAGAAGCCAAGGGCGGCTCCTCTCTTGGCTCACAGGATGACCTTGTGATCATCCCGCTCAGTACTGCTCAGGCTCGACTTGTGCGGCGAAGTGAAAATGGTTTGGATATGATACTCGTTCAAGTGGTATCGCCAGAAATGACCGCTTCAGCCAGCGAAGAGGTCGCTCTCGTATTGCGCAACCGCCACCATACCCGTGTAGGCGAAGATGACTTTACGGTTTTCTCTCAGGAAGATTTTGTGAGTGTGGCAAAAACCATTACCGGCGTGTTGACCATCTTTTTAGGCGGAATTGCTGGGATTTCTTTGTTGGTTGGTGGTATTGGCATCATGAATATCATGCTGGTGTCTGTTACTGAACGCACGCGCGAAATAGGGTTGCGTAAAGCGCTTGGCGCGCGTAGAAAAGACATCTTAATTCAATTTCTTACCGAATCATCCCTGCTCAGTTTAATCGGTGGTGTCATTGGTATTGGTTTGGGCTGGCTGATCTCGTTTATTGTAGGTCGCATCGCTGTTGCCAATGGAACCCCCTTCTATCCGGAGATCAGCCTGAATTCAATTTTGCTGGCAACCATCTTTTCAACTGCGGTGGGCTTATTCTTCGGTCTTTATCCGGCAAACCGGGCAGCAGGCTTGGAACCTGTAGAGGCGCTGCGGCACGAGTAGGTACACATATAAGCCATTGTCATTTCAACAACTCGCAGATGGCAATGGCTTGTTTAAGTGGTTTTGTAATGCTCAGCAGAAATCTTACAGGGGTTCTTCCGGTACGACAATTAACATGATCAGATAAGCGAGCAAGCCCCCGCCGACAAAAATTATTCCGAGCACAAACAACAATCTGACAAGCGTGGGGTCAATGTTAAAATATTGTGCCAACCCACCACAAACCCCACCAATTTTCCGGTCTGTTCTGGAGCGATAAAGCTTTTTTGAATTTTCCATGAGTCTAATCTCCTTTATATTTGTTGATTATATACGAATATTCAGTTGATTTGTTGCGGATTAAATAGCATCCCGTTGAATAGGTTACAATCAAGTAGAACAGGTTTTTTCCCTGTCTGTGGAGGAAGTATGGCGGAGCAAAACAAACTTGAAAAACAAAAAATCATCCATCTCATTGAGCAGATTCCATACAGTGATGAAGATCAGGCGCAATGGAAACTAAACCTGGATGAAAACGAGGTAACCGAAGAATTGTTGAACGAGATGCATGAAAAATTCCTGACAATTGCTCCTGATAACTTCAAGAGCGATTGGATGCGGGCAAAATTTTCAAGTGACCTGGCGTTATTTAAAAGGCAATGGCGCATGCGCCATGCCAGTAAACAATTCAAACGTGGAAGATAACCCATCACAGGTGTTGTTTTGGATGTTTTCATGCGCTTAGTAAAATCTCCTGTAAAATCAAATAACTTATGAACAACGCCGAGCCAAGAGTTACCATTCGCGAACGATTGCTATCAGATGGTTATCTCCTGCTGGCGGCAGCAGTGTGGGGGATAGGTTTTGTTGCCCAGCGTTTGGCTTCTTTTCACCTTGGGTTTAACGCCTTCAACGGAATCCGT
This sequence comes from Anaerolineaceae bacterium, assembly GCA_018060515.1. Taxonomy (GTDB): domain Bacteria; phylum Chloroflexota; class Anaerolineae; order Anaerolineales; family Anaerolineaceae; genus UBA6107. The sequence continues at coordinate 8,774 of JAGOVY010000059.1, forward strand.
TTTACGATTGGCGGGCTGGTGTTGTTGATTTTTGTGTCGCGGCGCTTGCGCACCAATTTCCACCACTTTAAATGGATGCTCTTGGCCGGCGCAGTGCTCTTCATCGCAAGTTCGCTGCAGCAAATAGGCATCAGCAGCACCTCAGCCAGCACAGCCGGGTTTATTACCGGTACGTATGTGGTTATCGTTCCCATCTTATTGGCAATTTTCTGGCGAATTAGAACCTCCATTATCACCTGGATCGCCGCGTTGGCAGCGCTGGTTGGCACCTATTTGCTAAGCAGCGGCGGGCTTGGGCTCAACCCTTCACCTGGCAGCCTGATTCTCCTGGCTGGTTCAGCCATGTGGGCGCTGCATGTAATTGTGGTGGGGTTGGCAGTTCAAAAAACAGATGTAATCGTGTTCTCAGCCGGGCAATTTCTGGTGTGCGGAGTTGCCCATTTGGGCTTGAGTTTTCTCATTGAGCCGATCACATTGCCTGCGCTTGAAGCAAGCTGGCAGGCGCTGGTTTATGCCAGTTTTTTCTCGGTAGTGATTGGGTTTACGCTGCAGGCGGTCGGTCAGAAAAAAGCCCCGGCGTCTGATGCAGCGCTCATCCTCAGCCTCGAGGCCGTTTTTGCCGCGGTTGCTGGAATCTTGTTTCTGGGTGAATACCTCAACCCGGTGCAGGTGATTGGCTGTGCCATCATCCTGGCTGCCATTCTCTTTGCTCAATTGGCGGTAATCAAGAAAAACAAGGTTAATGTTTGATCCCTAAACCAGGGAACTGTAAAGCAGCCGATCCGTCATACAGCGCTGGAAGCGCTTGATTCTGAAAACCACTGGTAGAATTACCACATCGATTCATTTCAATTTAGGAGACCCGCTTGAGTATTTGCGTTATCATCCCTACTTACAACGAAATTGACAACCTGCCTTTGCTTGTAGATCGGCTGCGAGCCTTGCCTTTGCCAGATCTGAGTATTTTGGTAATCGATGATAACAGTCCCGACGGAACCGGCGCGCTGGCAGATGATCTTTCTCGCAAATACCAAGGTCAGGTAAGCGTGATGCATCGCAGCGGCAAACTCGGTTTGGGCACAGCGTATATCTCGGGGTTTCAGCGCCTGCTTGGAACGGATAACCAATTCATTGCCCAGATGGACGCTGACTTTTCACACGAACCGGAAAAATTGCTGGAATTTGTTGAAGCGATTAAGAGCTGTGATATAGTTTTGGGCTCGCGTTATATTCCTGGCGGCAGCCTTGACCATAATTGGCCATTGTGGCGAAAGCAGCTCTCCAGCTTTGGCAACACTTATGCGCGTACGATTCTCAACCTTCCCATTCGCGATATTACCGGCGGTTTTCGCGTTTGGCGCCGTGAAGTGCTGGCTGCCATGCCCTTGGAAATGGTGAAATCAAACGGTTATGTTTTTCAAATTGAAACAGCCTATCTGGCGCATCGGCTCGGTTCCACCTTTAAGGAAGTTCCAATTTACTTTGCTGAACGCACGCATGGACAATCCAAAATGAACCTGTCTATTCAGGTGGAAGCAGCGCTGCGTGTGTGGGGGCTTCTCTCACGGTATCGTGATATCAAACCCATCAAACATTAAACTGAAATCAGGGAGTTTTACCCGAGTTCGCCGGTAACAGCTCTCCCAATTCCAACACAAGTGTTTTCCATTCCACCAGGCTGAGTTCTTGGGCTCTTCTTTGAGGGTCAATACCGGCGGACTGAAGAAGCTGCGCCGCACGCTCACCGCTCACATGCAGCCCCGCCGCGAGGGTATTGCGCAAGGTTTTTCGTTTTTGGGCGAACCCCATGTGGATGAGTGTGAAAAAAACGCGCCTCTGCTGGGGATTGAAGAAAGGCAGACTGTGAAGGTCTACCCGCAGTGTGGCTGAATCTACATTCGGCGCTGGATAGAAAGCCCTTGCCGGCAGCGTGGCGGTGATCTTGGGATTACCGTAGACCTGCACACTCAGCGCCAATAGCGACAAGTTGCCGGGTTGGGCGCAGATTCTCTCAGCGACTTCCTTTTGAACAGTCAGCACCAAACGAGAAGGCGGAGAGGAACTTTCAAGCAGGTGGCGCATAATGGCAGAGGTGATGTAATATGGGATGTTCGCCACCACGATATAACCAGCCTCGTCCATTAACTGCGCGGGGTCAATCTCAAGGATATCTCCCTGAACCACTTTAACATTGGAGAACCTGTCAACCACTTCATGTAATGGGGCGATGAGGTGAGGGTCAATTTCAACTGCTTTAACAGTGGCGGCGCTAAAAGCCAGCATGCGGGTGAGGCTGCCAAGCCCAGCGCCAATTTCAAGCACAGCGTCGCCTGGGTGAACCTCGGCGCTGTCAACGATTTTCCGCAGTGCGTTGTGATCAATCAGAAAGTTCTGTCCCAACCCCTTGCGCGGTCTGAGGTTATGACGCTGCAACAGAGATCGAACATCCAACGGGGAGAGTTCTACGGCAGCACTCCTGTGAACCCTGGAGGAGCCGGGGAAAGGAAGTAAACCGTTGTGTTTTTCCGTCCCCACGAGATGAAATCGGCATCGCTGTAACCCAGATCAATCCAATTGGAGACGGAGTAGCTTCCAGTATCTGCGATGATGCCAATTCCATAGCCGGGCACATACACTCTGGTGCCGGCAAGAATTTGATACCAGGCGGAGCTTACCCCAATTACACCTTTCTTCACTGGAATGCCAAGTTTGGTGGAAGGGTAACATTTGTCAGGAACGCCGGATCTGCAGGGGGAGTAAGAGGTTGCGACCACGTTTAACGACAGGTAGTAAGTGATCGGTCCCTCAGGCGTGTCGAGGTAATTGTCGACGATGCGGGTACCATAATGGACGATTTGAGTCATGGGTTCGGTGAGGATCAAATCGTCGAGCTCTTCACGTGAGAACTCCTCGTTGTTTTCATAGCGAACTTTTACGCGGGCTGCCATTAAGCCTGCAGAACCAGTCTGGATGATTTGCTGCTGGTTAATTTCCATGCTGCTGTCTGGTATCGATTCAGTTTGAAAGGCGATAGTCTTTTGTTCGTTGATCAGCTCTTCGCGCACTCTCACAACCTTAATAACCCCGTCTTCTGGGATGGGTTCAAAGCCGTCAGGCAGGCTGTAATCCAGGTCTTGCAGGGTAATTCCGCTGTCGCTCAAAGCTTCGTAAACTGTGCCGGCAGCGCTATACCCATTAACCGTTGTGCCGTCTACCTCAATGGCGATATCGCGCCCAGTGGTGAGAGAAACCGTCATATTATCTTGCAGAGGGGTGTCTGCGGAAACGGAAAGCCTGTCTCCTCCGCGCAGAGCAATACCGGCTTCCCAAAAAGCCTCGGCGATTGTATCGGCGCTGGATGTGAACGTTCGTTCTTCATCATTATTAATGGAGAGGTGCAAAGTCGCTGCCGGGTGATACTCAAGAACAAAGCCTTCAAATCGCGGTAAGGCATCTTCAGGGTCAAGCGGCAGCCCGTTAAGGAGCAATGTGTCATTCGCCTGCACGACCATGCCAGTCTCCGCAAGGATTGCCTGTGCGGAAAGGGCGGCTGTTTCAAGCTCAATCAATCTTCCGCCGGGTTGAACCAAAACGCGCACCTGTCTGGCTCGATCCAAATTAATGGCGGTTGTTTTTGAAAGCCAGGTATTGGCAGGCGGGGTTACAGCATCCAGTTCGTTAATCTCGTAGCCAGCGGCTCGCAGTGCGCCGCCAACGGTGAGAGCGCGTGTACGCACAGTTTCAGGTTGCCCATCCACCACCAAATCAACGCTACGCACCATTAACAGGTAACCCGCGACCAAACCTATCATGGCGAGACTAATAAGCAAAACGATTTTTACTGTTTTCTTCATCAGTCAGAATTCTAACAGAAAAACAACCTGTCAAGAGGTAAGTTATTTGCCTACCGTAATTCCCCTCTTTGCACCGCTGACATTAATCACGATCTGGATGGAATATAAACTTTTTGACTGAAGGTGTTTTCGCAAAAATTTGAATCAGTTTTCAATCAGTCTTATTGACAAGAAAATCAAGATTAGACTATTATATGTATACAAAATCAACAGGTAAAAATTTCCGGAGGTAACTATGGCAACTGTAGCGTCCATCTTAGAAAGAAAGGGGCACCAGATTCAATCGGTTTCCCCTGACACACCCATTATTGACTGTTTGAAATTAATGAGTGAAAAAGGCGTTGGCTCTGTATTGGTGATGCAGGATGACAAGGTGGTCGGTATCTTTTCAGAGCGCGACTATGCTCGTCGGGGCATTCTCAAGGGGAACCATGAGCACACGCCAGTGAAACGCGTGATGACCGAGAAGATTTATTACGTAAAACCCGAACAGTCCATTGAAGCCTGCATGGCGCAAATGTCGGATAAACACATCCGTCACTTGCCAGTGCTTGAAGGAGATAAGGTGGTCGGGGTGATCTCAATCGGTGATGTGGTTCTTTCAAAACTTGATGATATGCAATCTCTCATCTCGGGCTTGGAGAATTATATACTCGGCAGTGAAATTAAACTTTAACACAAGGCTAATCAAGAGGCGAAGCGCTGGGGTCTGATTTCTGCTGGAAATGTGGATCACAGAAGTAATTACATCGGCGCGGCAATCGCGCCTTTTTTCCAGGTTGAGTCGT
>JAGOVY010000060.1 GCA_018060515.1 Anaerolineaceae bacterium
ATCTTATGAAGATACTTCCGTCTTTCGTCGATTGTCATTTCATCCGTTTCTGCCATCGTTTCCTCGGTAACATTTTCATTTGACCTAACGATAGCATCTCGGTAACATTTTAGATGAACTAATGCGACGAGATTGACAAAGATCACGACTACTATGATACAATTTCACCTGATATTTGAAGAATTTGGCGTTTTATTGCCAGGGCTGGTAACTTAAAAGGGGTTCGATAAAACAAATAACTTCCCTTTGAATGGTTGAAGATATCGATCAGATCCAGATAAGCAAACCAATGTTGTCGTAGGGATTTACAAATTACCATTGACCACCAATTAACAATTCTATAAAGTAATAAGAGAGATTTTTCTGACGAGAAAAACATCAGCAAAGTGCATTAATAGATTAATCACAAAGCAACAGGAGATGGGAATATATGAACACTGAAGCAAGCAGTACTGAACATAAGCAGCATACCTCATGGATTTTCATGGTGATTATTGCCCTGGCGCAAATCCAGATGAGTTTTAACGTAAGTGCATTACCGGTCTCGATTGGTGGGATTGTCGAGGATTTTCATACCACCCCATCCAGTGTAGGTACGGCATTGGTGGTGTACTCGTTGGCGGTAGCCGGCTTTGTAATGCTTGGCGCCAAGCTCGGAAAGCTGATCGGTTCCCGACTGGCTTTTCAGATCGGCATAGTTTTCCATGGTCTGGCGATGTTGGGAATGGTGTTCAGCAGCAGCGCAGCCATGATGATTCAAATGCAGGCTTTTGCCGGTCTGGCGGCGGCTTTGGTGGTGCCATCGCTGGTTGTGCTTATCGCAAATCATTACCACGGGGCGCAGCAATCTCAATCACTGGGGCTTCTTGGCGCCTCGCAGGCGATTGCCGGTGTGATTGCGTTCATGATTATCGGCGTTTTGGGCTATTTCGTCTCGTGGCGTTGGGGCTTCGTTCTCATTGTGGCGATTGCTCTGGTAGTAATTTTTCTGAGTTTTCGATTTAAACCCGTTCCAAGAGATACCAGCATCAAAATCGACTTTGTTGGCGCTCTTCTGGCGGCAGTTTCCATTGCCTTAATCAGTATTGGCTTCAACAACATCACTGCCTGGGGCATGCTCATTGCGGATCCAAACGCACCTTATCATGTTCTGGGGATGTCATTATCGCCGATCTTTATCATCGGCGGTTTCTTCGCGGGTCAGGCTTTCTTCAAATGGACCCATAAGCGCTCAGAAAGTGGAAAAACGCCGCTCCTGGCGCTGGAAGTGCTCGACTCTGCAGAAGAACGCGCGGCTACCTTCACCCTCTTTATCATTGCAGCTCTTGGCCCGGCAATCAGCTTCCTGATTCCTCTTTACATACAAATTGTGCAGGGGCTTACCAGCCTTGAAACTGCCATTGCTGTGGTGCCTTATTCCCTCGCTATTTTCGTCGGCACGACGTTTGTCGTGCGGCTTTTCAGCCGCTTATCCCCCAAGAAAATCGGCATCATTGGTTTTATCATCGTCACACTCGGCTTAATTCTGCTGGCGATTACGGTACGCAATGATTGGGGCACGGTTCTGGTGATCATCAGCTTGATGCTCATCGGCGTTGCTGAAGGCGGAATTCTTACATTGGTGTTCAACGTGCTTGTTTCAGCTTCACCCAAAGAGTTGGCGGGAGATGTCGGCGCGTTACGCGGTACTGCCAACAACCTCGCTACCGGGCTGGGTACGGCGCTTGCCGCCGTTTTATCAGTCTCTCTGCTTGGCATGTTTGTCATGCAGGGTTTAGCTGCCCACCCATTGATTACGGATCAAATTGTCGAAGAACACCTTTTCCTGAATGATGCCGACTTTATCAGTGATAACGAAATGGATGAGTATCTCGGGGAGACAGATCTTGGAGTTACTCAAATGGCGGTTGTTACCAACGTCAATAACGAAGCGCGCATCCGATCGCTGAAAATTTCATTCTTGTTTCTCGCCGGCCTTTCTCTGTTGGCCATCATTCCTGCGGGAGGGCTGCCTAACTATGTTCCTAAAGAGATCCCAATTGATGAAGAATCATCAGAGGAGGGTGAAGCCGAAGTATTATAAGTAACAGCCATTATTTGAAATAGTGATTTGCATTGAATTATTAAAAAACGGATGTATCAAAAGATAATTTAAAGGAGAAGTCATGGAAATAGAAGTAAAAATTGGTGAAATCCTTAAAGAAACCTCTGAACTGGCAATTTTGGGAACCCTCGAGGGAGCCACATTGCCCGCTGAGGTAGCCGGCCTGTTGGAGCCAAAGGATTATCAAGGCAAAACCGGGCAAACTCTGCTGCTCTATCCGCGCGGCGTTGTAGCACCAAAACGCCTGCTTTTAGTCGGCATGGGCAAGGCAGAAAAAGCGACCAGCGAATCGATTCGCCGCGTGAGCGCAACAGCAGTTAAGGAAGCGCAGAACCTGCAGGTTGCGGATGTGACTGTCGCAGTTCACGGCGAACTGCCGCTGCAATCAGAAGAGATCGGGCAAGCCTTCGCTGAAGGCGTGGAGATGGGCTCGTATCGTTTCTTGCGCTATCGCTCTGAGTTGAGCGAAACACAGAAATTTAAAGTAAAAAGCATAACCGTATTTACCAAGAATGATGGAAAAGTCGATGCTGGCGTGCACACCGGCCAAATTATTGGGCGCGGAGTGAACTTTGCTCGTGACCTGGTCAACACTACCGGTGAAGCCTTATACCCTGAGACTCTCGCTGATGAAGCAGTTGCATTAGGCAAGCGGCTTGATCTGAAAGTAAAAGTCTGGGATATGGCGCAGCTGACCAAAGAAGGGTTTGGCGGAATTTTGGCAGTGGGAAAAGGGTCAGTAAGAGAACCGCGCTTTATCGTCATGGAATATGGCGAAGCTAAGCAGGGAACCCCCACCATCTGTCTGGTTGGTAAAGGCTTGACCTTTGATTCCGGTGGTTTGAATATTAAACCGCCCGAAGCGATGGAAACTATGAAGAATGACATGGGCGGGTCTGCGGCTGTGTTTGGTGTGATGCAGGCTGCTGCAGAACTCAAACTCCCCCTCCACATCGTTGCTTTGATTGCCTCAGCTGAGAATATGCCCAGCGGCAACTCTTACCGCCCGGGTGATGTCGTCAAATCTTTGAGCGGAAAAACCATTGAAATTCTCAACACAGATGCTGAAGGACGCGTAATTCTCGCTGACGCGTTATTCTATGCCCAGCGTTATAACCCTGATGCGATCATCGAGGTTTCTACTCTCACTGGCGCCATAATCATAACACTGGGAGCTCACGCCATAGGGCTGTTCGGAACTGAACAGAATCTGGTGGACGGGCTGCTTGCTGCGAGTGAAAAAAGTGTTGAACGCGCGTGGCCTTTCCCGATGTGGGAAGAATATCATCAGATGGTAAAGAGTGAAATCGCTGACCTGAAGAATATCGCAGGCCGCCCAGCCGGGTCAATCACCTCCGCTACCTTCCTGGCAGCTTTTACCGGTGATTATCCGTTTGTGCACTTTGACATCGCGGGAACCGCATGGACGGATCGAGCGTCTAAACCCTATGAATCTCAAGGTGGAACTGGCTCTGGCGTTCGCGTCATCACCCAATTCTTAAGGGACTATCAAACAGAAAGGAAATCTAAATGAGCGCAAAAGAAGTAGAAGCAACCGCTAAACCCTCGTTCATGGAGAAATTTTTCGCCGGAATTGAACGGGTTGGCAATAAAGTCCCCAGCCCTCCCTTGATGTTTTCATATTTAATCATCGGCGTTATTGTGCTGTCTGCTGTCCTTTCGTGGATCGGCGTCAGCGTTACTGAAGAAATCGCTGTTCCCATTGTAGATGGCAAGGTTCCAGATTACTACGAAGATGTCTCCATCCCTTCATATCCTGGCGGCGATGAAGATGTACATTATGAGATTGTGGAACAAACCACCTCAATTCGGAGCCTACTGACGGTTGATGGAATCCGCTTCATCTTTTCTTCCTTCGTCACAAACTTCGCAGGCTTTAGTGCTCTGGCGGTAACCCTCATCGCGATGATGGGCGCTGGCGCGGCTGAGGTTGCCGGGCTCATCGGCGCACTGATCCGTAAGCTGGTTAAAGTGGCGCCAGGTGGGTTGATTGCCTACCTGATCGTCCTGATCGGCGTCATTGCCAGTGTGGCATCCGATGCTGGTTATCTGATCCTTATCCCGCTGGGTGGTGTGGCGTTTTTAGCGGTAGGTCGCCATCCGCTTGCCGGTATCGCTGCAGGTTTTGGCGGTGTGGCGGCGGTGTTCATGGCCAACTTCATCCCAACTCCTACTGATGCTATGCTTGTTGAAATTACGAACGAAGCCCTTGCAAGCACCGGAATGGCTCCAATCTCGATCACGGCAGATTACTACTTCCAGATTGTTGCTGCAGCCCTCTTAACGGTGGTTGTAGGGTTAGTCGTATCAAAAGTGGTTGAACCACGTCTGGGTAAATATAACCCCGACGATGCAGGCGATTCTGAACACGCACACGCTGCAGATGCAATTGACCCGGTTCTTGAGGCAAAAGGCTTAAAGAGAGCTGGAATCGCAGCTTTGATTGTTCTCGCGATCGTATTGTTGGCAACTATTCCCAATGGCGCGCCTTTACGCGACCCCGAAACCAATGCCATCATTGGTCAGACACCATTCATGCAGAGCTTGCTCTTCATTGTGATGATATTCTTCTTCGTCCCAGGTGTGGCTTATGGTACTGGGGTCGGCAAATATAAAAATGCCAACGATGTGATCGCTGCTGTGGTTCAAACCTTCGCTGGTTTAGGCGGGTTAATCTTCATGCTGTTGATGATCAGCCAGTTTATTGCCTACTTCAATTATTCCAACATCCCCCCTGTCCTCGCAACCTGGCTGGCAACTCTGCTCGGCAGTGCGAATATCGGCCCAGTACCGTTGTTGATCGGTTTTACTCTGGTGATTGTGCTGCTCGATTTTGTGATAACAGGCGCACTCCCCAAGTGGGCGATCTTTGCACCCATCTTTGTGCCTTTGTTCGTGCAGCTCGGCGTGCCGGCTCAAACCGTCTTTTCAGCTTACCGTATCGGTGATTCACCCGTAAACACCCTCACCCCGCTGATGGTCTACTTCCCGGTGATCGTGACCTTTGGTCAGCGCTATGTGAAGAAATTTGGTGTGGGATCTCTCGTAGCCTTGATGCTGCCGATTGCAGTGGCTGTATTGGTTGTTTGGCTGCTGCTCCTCGTCGTTTGGTTCCTGACAGGGCTTCCGCTGGGTCCCGGCTATCCGGTACGCTTCTAAAACATAGAGGCGCCGAAGAGCAACAAATGCTCTGATAATTAAAACAGTGAGCGCTGAAAGGCGCTCACTGGAAACTAAAAAAAGGAGAAAAAGAAGGAAAGAATGAAAAAAATGATGAAAGCAAGTATTCTTGTGATGGCAGTTTTATTGTTGGCTGCGTGCCAGCCTGGTTCAAGCGGGTCTGTTAACCTTTCGGGAACAAGCTGGCAATTAAGTTCTTTAGGCGGCGCACTGCCTATCTCAGGCACAAGCGCAACCTTGGAATTTGGCACAGACGGGTCGTTGACCGGCTCTGACAGCTGCAATCGCTTCATGACAACCTATGTCTCGAAGAATGACAGCCTGACGGTAACACAGCCCGCCGCTGGAACACTCATGGCTTGCGATGAGAACATCATGAAACAGGCTGACGCGTACTCAGCAGCATTGGCTGCTACCAAGAGCTTCACTTCAGACGGCACCAGCCTGATTCTGAAAGATGCTGCCGGTAAAATTCTGGCCACTTTCGTGGTAATCTCGCAGGATTTGAATGGCACCGCATGGAACGTGGTTCAATACAACAATGGCAAAGAAGCGGTTGTAAGCCTGATTGAAGGCACGGTGATCACTGCAGGCTTTGCTGACGATCAGGTTGCTGGTTCGGCTGGCTGTAATAACTACTTTGCAGGTTTCAAAGTGGATGGCAAGAACATTACCATCGAAGCCCCAGGTTCCACAAGGATGATGTGCGAAGCCCCTGAAGGCGTTATGGAACAGGAAGCAGCTTTTCTGGCTGCTCTTGAAAGCGCGGCCACATTCAGCAATCGCGGCAACTCCTTGGAGTTCCGCACCGCTGCTGACCAGATCGCTGTAATCCTCGTGCCTGCACACTAACATGGAGCTTGAAATTCATGAGCTGTTGAAGACTTTAATACTGCAAAACTGCTCATCGGAGTCTCACAGTTCTTGATTTACCGTAGGCAGCTTCCTGGTTGCGTGAGGATAAAACTCATCGTCAACCAGGAAGTTGTTTTTTTGGGTTATTGATTGGGCGCCACCCAAATGGAACCTTCCTATTGACCGAGCAATAACAACTGCGTTAATCGAAAAAAAAACATGTTCTTATCAAAAGATATATCGAGGATGTGATGAACAAAATGGAAAGGATATCATGAGGGCAGATTCAACCGTTCAACATATTTCCAACGGACAGTTACCTCCAGAATTAGAAATTCAGGAATTGGTAAACGAAGCCTATAACCTTTATAAGACAGATCAAGGCGGGCATAATGCTTCGCATTACCCGGCATTGAAGCGGGTTGCGCGCGACCTCTTCGGCTTGTGCGTTGTCACTGTAGAAGGAAAGACCTATTCTGCCGGCGACATTGAGCATGAGTTTACCATTATGAGTGTTGCCAAACCCTTCACCTTTGCCCTCGTGACTCAAGAGCTGGGGATCGCTGAGGCGCGCGCCAAACTGGGATTAAATGCAACCGGATTACCCTTCAATTCTATGATGGGCATTGAACTTCAGCCTGACCGATTAAATAACCCGATGGTTAATGCCGGCGCCATCGCTGCAGTAAGCCTGGTGCCCGGTAAGACAGGGGATGAGAAATGGCAGTTCATCCTTGATAAACTATCCCAATTTGCTGGGCGCAATCTCAAGCTTAATGATGAAGTTTATGCCTCAGCCTCTGCCAGTAATTTCCGTAACCGGGCGATTGCCAACCTGATGTACGATAACCAACGACTGTATGCTGATCCTGCAGAAACGGTTGATGTTTACACGAAGCAGTCATCGGTTGATGTAAATGTGAAAGACCTTGCGATTATGGCGGCAACTCTGGCTGATGGCGGCGTCAACCCGGTCACGCATCAACAGGTTCTTGACCCTGATTCCTGTCGCTTTGCGCTGGCTGTTATGGCAACCGCCGGGTTGTACGAAACCTCGGGTGATTGGCTGGTTGACATCGGCTTACCAGGGAAGAGCGGAGTAGGCGGCGGCATCATCACTTCTGCGCCTGGCAAGGGCGGGCTGGGTACCTTCAGTCCTCCGTTGGATGCTGCCGGGAACAGTGTTCGCGGCCAGCTTGCTACACGTTTTCTATCAACGCATATGGGGTTAAACCTGTTTGCATCAAAACCAGAGGTTGAAGTACGCTAAATTTCAGCCTTACCCTATGATGATTGTAATTAATACTGATAAAATCAAAATACCCTGCCAACTCGGCAGCAGAAAACATAAAAGGAGAAAAACTAATGGATCAAGGTTTAGGACCTGTTGAACACCTGGTTGTTTCGTTTGATGGAAACCAATTTAATGGCGGAATCGTTTCTGCCTTGCATGAGTTGGTGGATGATGGATTGATCCGTATTTTGGATCTGGCTGTGATCATGAAAGATAAAGATGGAAATGCACTGATCGTTGAAGCCAGTGAGCTAACCGATGAGGTGAGCCAGGCGCTTGCCAAGTTTGACTGCAGTCTGATGGGGCTGCTCACCGAACAGGATTTATTGGATGAAGCCGAGTTACTGCCAGCCAATAGCACCGCGGCTTCCATGTTGTTTGAAAACGTCTGGGCTGCGCGATTTGCCAAGGCAATTCGTCAGGCAGAGGGTCAGGTTGTTCTAAATGAGCGTATTCCAAATAACGTTGCAGAAGAAATGCGCGCGACCTTAATCGAAGCAAGTAAATTACTATAAACCTCGTCCTGAGCAAATGGAAAGATTAGGAGATTAATAATGCGTTCAACACGAAGAAGACCCAGTTTAATTGGCACCGCGGCTCGCACGGCCGTGATCGCCGGTACCGCCACTGCAGTATCTGGCAATGTGGCCAGAAACCAACAGCAAGCCGCCCAGCAACAAGCTTGGGCAAAGCAGGCGCAGGTTGATGCCGCAGTGCAGCAGTCACTTGCTCAACAACAGGCAATGCAGCAACAACAGGCAACTCAGCTACCTCCTCCTGTTCCAGCTGGCAATGATCTTGTTTCTCAATTGCAGCAGCTTGCGGATTTGCGCGCAGCGGGTGTGCTGAGCGAGGCCGATTTTGAAACCGCCAAAGCCAGACTACTTAACGGTTAGCTGAATCAATCTCGTTTTAGCTGAAATTGTGCAGGCTAAAAATATTATTGGACACAACCGTGCCGGGATTGTTTACTTTCCTGGCACGAAGGTTATTAAAATATGTGATAATTATGAAACAGTATTAAGGTGCTTGAAATGATTACTGTTTTGTTGTAACAAAATCATTCTTATAGGAGGTACGAGATGTTCTGGATCCCATTACTATTAATTGCAGCAGGCATTTTTATTCTGGTTTATGGTGGGTTATTATTCCGCTTTACACTGGCGATAGGCTTATTTGTGCTCGGGTTAAGCCTCTCTCTTTGGCTGCTTTCTGGGCAAGAACCCGTTACCAGAATTCTCATCAGCCTGGCGATTGGCGGAATTGCAGCCATCGTTGGTTATGCACTGGTAAAGATGGCGCTGCACATCGCCGGCGGTTTGCTTGGGGCGATGGCTGTACTGGTTGTGCTATCGATATTACCTGTTACCCCTCCTGACAGCTTCAGTGTATTGTTGGTTATTGCCGGCTTGGTCGTTGTGGGCATTTTCGGCAACCGACTGGGTGACTGGATTATTATTCTCGCGACGACGCTCACTGGCGCATATGCAATCGTTATGGGGCTTACTCATTGGTTCCCGGCGTCAGTAGAGGTTGCAGAGGGATACACATCAGCATTGGTGCCGTTTACCGGACCAGCTTTTGTGATTTTCATAATCATTCTGGCCATCGGCATTTTGGCACAGCATCGTCTTCGGTCATTCAAAGGTCGATTGCTCAACACGAATTAAAGTGTTGAATATTCGTTTAAGATGACTCTTTCTAAAAGCAGGTAGACGAATTAAACGCTGGACAGCTTACCAAAAACAGTAATTTGATGGATGGTAAGCTGTCCTTATACTAACGAACGTTAACGGTTGCGTTCATCGATTCGAACTTTCTTTTTATCGGCGATTGGGTGAACAGCAAACAGGTGAGTGATATATGAAAGATTCTTCCTCTTCCAGTAAAGGACCTTCACACTCGGATCGATTAATAATCTTTATGCGCCATCATCTGAAATTGCGGCGGTTTATCCTTGTAGTGGCCATGGTTTTTGCTTTGTCTTTCAGCCTGACTCTGGTGAACGCGCAGTCACCTGTAGAACAATCGGAGAATGAATTACGTGTCGTGACCAAGGAAGTTGAACCTTTTGTGATGCTGGATAAGGATGGCAATCTTACCGGTTTCAGCATTGAGTTTTGGGACGAGATTGCCGCGCGGCTGGGATTGGAAACCAATTGGGTGGTTGTGGAAACAATCCCCGAGCAGATCCAGATAATTCAGCAAGAAGATGCCGACGCAGCCATTTCTGCCATCAGCATTACGCCTGGAAGAGAAAAAGTGGTTGACTTCTCGTATCCGTATTTTGATGCCGGGCTGCGTATTCTTGTCCGGGCTGATTCTGGAGAAGTAACTTTATTGAGTATTTTACGTACAATTTTTTCCGCTTCAATGGTCAAGGTAATCCTTGGTAGTTTGTTAATCATCATCATCATGGCGCATGTTATTTGGCTTATTGAAAGAGGGCACAACCCAGAAATGCCAAAGCCATATCTAAGCGGTATTTGGGAAGCGATCTGGTGGTCTACGAAGACGATTTCTACGCATGAGTATGGAGAAGGTGAAGAACCCAAAACTTTTTCTCGCCGATTGATGGCGATTATCATCATTTTCGTTGGGATTATCGTTCTCGCGCAATTTACAGCCTCAATCACTTCCTCATTAACTGTACGGCAGCTCAACTCTGAAATCCACGAATTGAATGACCTGGAAGGCAAGAACATTGTTACGGTAACCGGCAGTACCGCTGCCGCATATCTCGAAAAAAAACAGATAGATTTCTCAACAGTAGATCGGATTGATCACGCGTATCCACTCCTCAAATCGAGAGAAATGGATGCCATCATTTTTGATTCTCCGGTGCTCATCTACTGGGTGAAGAATTATGGTTTTGATAAGATGGAAATCGTTGGTCCGGTTTTAACTGAAGAGATGTATGGCATTGCCTTACCGATGAATAGCCCGTGGCGTAAACGTATCAACACTGAAATCTTAAACATGCAGGTTGATGGAACCTATGATGTTTTATATGAGAAATGGTTTGGCAACCAAAAGTAAAAGGAAATGTAAGAAATTTCATAAAAAACGAATGTCTGCTGATTTCCGCAAAAATCTCAGTGTCTAATTTTTCGAACTCAACAAGGAGACCAAAAATGAAGAAAAAATGGAACCTCGTCTCCGTACTCGCGGTGATCGCGTTGATAACGCTCTCATCCTGTACAGCGCCAACCCAAACACCTGTAGCTCTGCCTTCTGTTCAACCCACTGCAACTGCTTGGGAGGAGCCAACAGAAACGCCGGCAGCAACCGAAGCTGCAAGTGAGTTTTCTTCGGTAGTCGAATACAACCTGGGTGAAACGAAAATTGTTCAGAAGAACTTTCCTGAAGACAGCACTTTTCGTGAGATGCCGCTGTTGTTGAACGGACTCATCGCAGTCCCTGCTGGAGAGGGTGGCCCCTTCCCGCTGGTTGTCGTTCTGCATGGCAACCATCCAGGATGCCCATTGGACAGTTCTGATGTAGATCGTTGGCCATGTGATCGCGAAGTGGAACAACCCAATTATCGTGGTTTTGATTATTTATTACAAACACTTGCAGACAATGGCTATGTTGCTCTATCAATGAATATTAATGCAGAAAACACACTTGGCTTTGGTGAGCCAATAGCCGGAGAACGATTAGGCCAGATATTTGATCAGCATATGCAGGCGTTGGCAAAGGCTGCTTCTGGAGGAGAGAATCTCTTCGGTGTTGATCTAAATGGCCGGGTTGATCTCAGCCGCATCGTCTTGGTTGGCCATTCACGCGGCGGAGAAGAAAGTGTGCGTTTGGCTCGCGAGCTGAATGATGAGAAAACTGAGTCGGTTAATTTACCATATGGACCAATCAGTGGTTTGGTTTTATTGGCTTCAGCGGTTACGGCAGTTAATCCTGACGGCGGTATTCCTGTACCGACAGCCATTATCCTGCCTGTGTGCGATGGAGATGTGATCAGCCAGGATGGGCAGCATTTCTTCGAAGCTGCCAGGCTTGCACCACAGCAGACCGAGAGAATTATTTCCGTCTGGCTTGAACAGGCTAATCATAACTTCTTCAACCGAAATTTGGGTCCTGATCCGTTTTGGCTGCAGGATCGTCCGGATTGCAGCTCGATTTTGGAACCAGGTGAACAGCAGCAGTTTTTAACGGCATTCATCCCTGATTTCTTGGCAACACTTTTCAGCCAGGATGCTGAGGTGGCAAACGCAGCCTCTGAGCGTTTGGGACTGAATATCCAATCTCCGGTGATTGAGGAATTGTATGGCTTTTCGGCACGAGTCGCGCTGCTAACCCCGGCCGAAGACCGGGTTACCATCATGATCCCTGCCGCAGAGACTGAGCTGAGCACAAATCTGCAAGGTGGAGCGGTCACTGAGGTCGGTGTTACCACTCACTTTTGTCCAGCCGGTTTCTACACGCCTGAAATGCTGCCTGGCAGTGAAGCATGCAGGCGGGCAACAGTAACAATCCCCGGGCAGCCGGCGCTTGCATATGTTACATGGCAGCAGCCTGGCGGTGAGTGGCAGTTCACCTTGCCGCAAGGTGCAGGTGATATAAGCGGCTTCACTACGATCACAGTCCGCGCTGCCCTTGACCCATTGTCTGATTTGAACGCTCCCGGAGAATTTCAGGCTTTCTCTTTGCAGCTCACCGACTCTTTCGGAAAAATCGCGATCCTTAAAACAAAAACTGATGAACCCGCGCTGGTTTTTCCACCGGGCAATGCCGTAGAAGATGATTTCTTTGGCAGTCATTTCACTGGTATCGTACCAATGACCGACATCCGTTTTAAATTGGAGGATTTTTCGGGAATCGATCTGACGAACATTACACAGGTGATAATCCTGTTTGATCAAACACAGAGCGGCGCTCTTTATATCGCTGATTTGGGCTGGGTTCGACCTACTCAACCCTGAAGTAAACCATGCGTTAGAGTTGAAAAGGTTGATCATGGGGTTTCGTTTTGCTGAAATGCAATGTACAACTCCGAAATATTGGAGAATCATTGATATAATCACATTTGGAATAAAAAATATCAAAAAAGGAGTAATACTATGGAAATAGATAGAGCAGTGGTAATAGAGACGAAACGTGCACCTTGGTGGGTGCTATTGATGGGAGGTATCCTTTACGTTGTTATTGGCATCCTCCTCTTAACATCGCCTGTAAAAACGATGCTTGCCTTTACCTGGGTTCTGGGCTTTTACTGGTTTATCCAGGGCATCTTTATCCTGGTGCACATGTTTGTAGATCATAGCGGTTGGGGCTGGAAGTTGTTCGCTGGTGTCATCGGAATTATGGCTGGTCTTTTTGTCATTCGCCAGCCGATTGTCAGTGCAGTAGCCCTGCCAGCCATTATGATCCTCATGCTTGGTATCCAAGGTGTCATCTCAGGCATTATCGAATTGGTGCTTGCCTTCAAAGGCGGTGGTTGGGGTGTTGGCATTTGGGGCGCATTGAGCACTGTGTTTGGCGTAATTTTGATTATTAATTGGACGAATCCGGCTTTCTTGATTTCATTCATCTGGGTTGTGGCGGTCTTTGCCCTCATCGGCGGCGTTGCAGAAATTGTGTTGGCCTTGCGTCAGCGGAAAACCGCTTAATTTGAAGCTGAGCAACAGCCAAAACGGCAATGAGGCATAAGCATCGCTTTCAATATCATTAGCGCTGATTTTGCTCCGCACAAAGCCTGAATAAATTTTCACAAACAGTCAGTCCAATTTTCAAGACTGGCTGTTTTTCATTTAATAAAAGCACAAGGTTGGTGTAACATTCTTTCTGTAAAATGCAGAACCTTAACAAAAGTGGTGAGTCAGAAGTATCCTTAAGGTGTCTAAAACCAGAAAAGGAGACTCGAAATGACCCACCAAAATAATTATACCTTTGC
>JAGOVY010000135.1 GCA_018060515.1 Anaerolineaceae bacterium
ACTTGAGATCGAAGGTTTTGGCCGAAAATCATTAATTGATATGAAGAAAAATTTGCGACAGATGGGTTATTCCCTCCCGGCAGCGGCCGATGAAATTGTAGTGTAACATCATGCAGCATACAGCCCCTGGATTACCCCAGGGGCTGTTTTTGATTAAATGTACGAACAAGCAATGATTCAGAAAGAATTAAGGTAAAATCTAAGATAACCCAATGGAGGCTTCATGGAAGAGAAAAGAGGGCACGTCGAGGTTATCTGTGGATCGATGTTTTGCGGTAAAACCGACGAACTCATAAGGCGGTTGCGCAGGGCTACCATCGCTCGGCAAAAAGTACAGGTATTTAAACCTGCCATCGATGGACGCTATGGGATGGCGAAAGTGACCTCCCATGCTGGGTCAGAATTTGAGGCTAAACCCCTTTCGACATCCATGGAAATACTCGATTTTCTTTACGAAGATACCACCGTGGTGGCGATTGATGAAACCCAGTTTTTTGATGACGAAATCGTTAAAGTTGTTGAAACGCTGGTCAACCGTGGGTTGCGGGTGCTTGTTGCCGGTTTGGATTTGAACTTCAAAGGGGAGCCCTTTACCTGCATGCCTGAGCTGATGGCGCGCGCCGAAAAAGTTGATAAACTTCAGGCGATTTGTATGGTGTGCGGTGAACCAGCCAGCCGCACCCAAAGGCTGGTGAATGGTAAACCTGCACGTTATGATGACCCGGTCGTGATTATTGGCGCATCCGAGATGTATGAAGCAAGATGCCGTTTGCATCACGAAGTTCCAAGAGATTGATCAGCGGAGGATGTGTGCGCGATTACAAGTACTATCTTAGTGAAGTCCTGATTCCTCAGGAGGCTCTTGAAAAGAGAATCGCGGAACTGGGCGAGCAAATCAGCCTGGATTACAAATACAAGGGTGAGTTAGTGTTGGTATGCATTTTGCGCGGTGGCGTGCTGTTTCTCACCGACCTGATCCGGAAAATCAGCATCCCTCATGCGATTGAGTTCATGGCAGTTTCTTCTTATGGGCTGGGCGGAAGAGAAAGCACCGGTCAGGTGCGGATCACGCTGGACCTGAACCTGGATATCTTCAACAAACACGTATTACTGGTTGAAGATATCATCGACAGCGGGCACACAATTTCAGCTGTAACGCAGTTTCTTGCCACCAGGCGGCCTGCCAGTATCAGCGTTTGTACTTTGCTCGATAAGGAAGAACGGCGCGAGGTTCCGGTTCCTATCCGTTACCGAGGTTTTACTATCCCGAATAAGTTTGTCTTTGGGTATGGTTTGGATTTGGATGACTATTATCGTAACTTACCTTTCATAGGTGTGGTTGACCTCAACAAGTATAACGAACCCGAGTAAAGGCTTGTTTGTGCAGCTACCAGAATCAATTCAGCATTTAATTGAACAATCAACACCATCTTGTCCGCTCTACCTCGTTGGTGGAGCGGTTCGTGATTCTCTGTTATCTCGTGACTGCAAGGATTTTGATTTCGTTACCCGGGCAAATACCAGGCAGCTTGCCAAAGAGTTCGCAAATTTCCATGGTGCCTCTTTCTATGCGCTGGATGGAGAACGCGAAACTTACCGGGTGATTATTCGCTCTCAGACCGGGAATAAAACCAAGGTGGATTTTGCGGCGCAGCGTGGTGAAGATATTTATGAGGATCTTTTACACCGCGATTTCACCATTAATGCCATGGCGCTTGCCTTACACACTCTCGATGTCATTATTGATCCATTCAAGGGTGGAAGAGACCTGCAGCAAAGATGGCTTAGACCGGTGAGCCCGGTAAGTTTGAGCGCTGATCCCCTGCGTATTTTTAGAGCAATTCGTTATTCTGTTGACCTTGGTCTGAAAATTGAACAAAAAACAGTGGGCTTAATCAGCGCTGCCGTGCCTGGGCTGCGCGAGATCTCTGCAGAAAGAAAACGAGACGAATTGTTTAAAATCCTTTCGGGCAGAAACATTTTTGTAGCTTTACAATTGCTGCAGAAATTCAATCTGTTTATGCAAATCCCATTGACCATAAAACCCGATATCCCGACGATGATTACCCGCGTGAGAAAGTTGGAAGACGTGTTGGACTGGTTATGCCATGGTAGAAAACTCAACAAACAGGCTGCGTTTTACCAATCCGCGCTGTATTCAGTGATGGGTAAATATCAAGGTGAATTGAAAGAGCATTTCTATAGCCAGAATAATTCTGAACGGCTGCGTAAAGGGCTGCTGTTCCTCTCAGCTATTTTGCAGGATCACGAAGGATTGGCAGAACAATTGTCTGCGCTTCGGTTATCGGTAAATGAGATTCAAATTATCATGAACATCATGAAAAACACTGGAGTAGCATCAGATCTTTTAAAGCAAGACCATCAAATCGCGCCGCTTGATATTTACCATTTTTTTAATAACGCCGGATCAGCTGGGCTTGATTTGGTCGTTTTATCGCTGGTCGAAGAAGATGATCCAATAACTCAAGATCACTGGCTGTGGCTGTTGAAGCGCTGCGAAACATTGGTGGATGCCTGGTTTAACCACCCTGAGATTGTTTCTCCCATACCGTTGTTGAACGGCAATGAACTCATTCAAAGTTTCTCGCTCAAAGAAGGTCCGCAGATCGGGCAGTTGCTGGAATTGATGAAGACGAAGCAGGTTGAGGGAACACTCAAGACCAAAGATGAAGCACTCCAATGGGCAGCTTTATTTCTGAATGCTTCAAATTAGTCGTTATATGAATTCTGAGTTGGCCTTGTCAAGGTTGAGTGGGTAATCTCAGTAATTGCTGCTCTATCCTGGCGCCGTGAACCCGGCGCACCAGGTTATTGATATGAGCAATTAACTCACTGCGTGAGACGGGTTTGATTAAGAAATCATCAGCGCCTTCTTCAAGCGCTTTAATCAGCAATTGAGAATCGTTGAAGGCTGAAAGAACGAGGATGGGGGTTTTCGAGCAAGAGCGGATGGATATGATCCCATGCGTGATATCCAAATCCTTTGTCGTGTAATCGATCAAGATGATATCTGGATGAAAATCTCTGCAAACCATTAGGGTTTCGCTCCAATGATATGCATAGCGAATATCCGCCTGAATCGAGGAAAAACCCAGCTTCAGGCGTTCCGTTTCTGAGTTGATATTGTCGACGATAAGAATCTTCATTCGATAATTTTCATGTACCATGTCGGTAAATTATCAGGCAGTTTCAGGCCTTTTTACCTTTCAATGTATTTACAAATGAGCAAATGCTGATGATTGTTTACACGCTCGAACTTACAGCGGCCGGCAAACCCGGCCGGCAAACCCGGGCATGCAGAGGTTGGTGTGGTAAAATCATTTATTTGGAGACATTATCCCGGTTTAGATGTACGGGTGAATTGGAAAAATAGGATAGAGGAGAAAAAATGAGTCAAAAACAGTGGGTTTATTTGTTCAATGAGATTCAAAAAGTTGAAAAAAACTTAAACAACGATTGGGATTCGGTAAGAGGATTGTTGGGCGGTAAAGGCGCCAACCTCGGAGAAATGGTTCGTATTGGTTTACCAGTGCCTCCAGGATTTGTGGTTAGCACGGAAGCCTGCATTCGCTATCAGGAGAAGCAACAATTCCCTGAAGGGCAATGGGAACAAATGCTCGAATGCCTGAATAAGGTAGAAAAAGATACGGGGAAAAAATTCGGCTCTGCAAAAAATCCGCTGCTGGTTTCTTGCCGCTCAGGGGCAAAGTTTTCTATGCCCGGTATGATGGATACGGTGCTCAACATCGGCTTGAATGATGAAACCGCCAAGTCCATGATCAAACTGACCAATAATGAACGCTTCGTCTACGATTCTTATCGACGGTTGATCCAGATGTTTGGGTCTGTTGTATTAGAAATTCCAGATGAGGATTTTGAAAAACATTTGGATGGTGTGAAACAAGTTAGGGGTTACAAGCTCGACACAGAGATGACCTCAACCGACTTACTCGGATTGATCGAAGTTTATAAGAAGGTGATTCTCGAGAAGAAAGGGTTTGAATTCCCGCAAGATACACTTGAACAGTTGAAACTTGCGACAGAAGCGGTCTTCAAATCATGGAATGGTAAGCGGGCAGTAGACTAT
>JAGOVY010000061.1 GCA_018060515.1 Anaerolineaceae bacterium
CTTGATGATTGACCTTTTCCATCATGATGGCATCAATCGCCATCATCGCAGGCTCCAATACTTCTTTCTCCAGCGTAGGCCTGATGTTGGGTGCGCTTTGGATGGTGGTATAGCGGCTGAAAGCATATTCGAGGTCAGCAGCCAGCGCCTGGTTGCCGCAGAACAACACCTGCGGGCGCCCGCCGCGCGGTAGTGAGCCCAGCGCACCGCACAACAGATCTGCAGTGCGGATAAGCGAGCGGTTTGCTCCATTCTCGGTTCCGCCAGCAAATATTATCAGGTCAGGTTTGGCGGCGAGTATCGCATCCATTTGAAGTGCGCTCGAGCGGCGGTCGTTGATACTGAGAACGTCAACCAGCTGACCGGTAACTGAATAAGCCAGTTTCTTTGCTGATTCAAGCGAAACTTCGTTCAACAGCCCCACTGCAACGATTTTCAACTCCGGTGCGCATGAGGTGGTGATGAAAAACTGATCTACTCCTTCGCTGTTGTCATTGACTGGCATAATGAGCAGTGATCTTGGATCCATTAGCACACGGCCAGTCACTTCCTGCAAGCGGGATACAACATGGTAAATTGCTTCGCCGATATCAAAGTTCGGCGCCAGGTGAGAAGAGAACGAGTCTGCAGAGGCCGTCAAATGATAACTGCTGCCCACAATATCAAAAAGGAAACCACGCGTGACCAGCGCGCCGATATCCAATGCCAGTATTGCCTTCGGAGGTTGATTCGCGGCATTCATCCTAACCTACCTGACCAACATCCCAATTGCTGAAGCGATAAATGACGTCCGTTCCACTAATGCAGTGAGCGCTGCCGTCAACACGCCGGCAAACACCGCCCCAAGGGTTATGGCGATGAACGTTTTACCAATGGCAGAAGTTATCCGCGCCAGCAGGCGCGGTTGCGCCTCATGATGAGTTTTCCGGCGCGAAAAATGCGTGAAGTAGAGCAGCGTGGCAATCGTCCCGACGAGGAAGAACACACCTTCAGCGATATTCATTGCCGAAGAAGAACCAGGCTGCGCTAGCGTTGAACCAAAAAATGACAGCGCGCCTTTCACCTGGGGGAACAGCGTTCCGAGTACCGCACCGCCAACCGCAACCGCAGCCCCCACCCCCACCAGCAGCGCCATCGGCAGGTTGCCTAACCTTGCCAAACGCGGCGATAGTTTGGTCAACAGCAGCCCCGAAAGCAGCAGCGGCACGATGGCAGCCCTGGGCGCCTGCAGCAAGGGAACCACCAGTCGGGCAAGCACCACTTGGTAGATGATGACCACCAACAAATACCCAGCTGTGATTCCGATTAACAGGGCGGAAACAAAACGAAAAAAAGGGTTGTCGCCAAGCAGGAAGCTGAAAACCAAAAGAGTGAGCACGAAGCTGATGATCATCCAAGTAGTTTCAGAAAGAAGCGCCATCACTTGCTCCTCTTGGGGTCTGTGTCTGCGCGTTGCGGTAAGATGAGCGCAAGCATCCCACCCAGCACTACCAGCAGGGCTGTTGCCAGTAAAACAAACTGATAAGCGTTGTAATGATTGCTGGCTTTACCCGCAACCTGCCGCAACAACTGATAGGTTGCTGCACCGCCTGCACCTGAAAGGTACCCTGCCACCTGGAAACTATCGTAATAAGGTTGAATTATCGGCGCAGCCTGGGCACTGCTGACCACCAGTAAGGGCGGCGCTGCGGAGACCCTGCCAGACTGCTCCACCCAAGCACGAACGTTTTCTGGGTTGTCGGTCACAATCAGAATGGCGCTGAAATCAGCCAATGATCGAACGTTGGCCAAAGCAGGCAGTTCCCATGCAGGCGCCAGATCAGCGGTATAAGGCGCTACGGTAAGCGGATCTCGAACAAATGCAGATAATGCCACGGTGCCTCCCGGCAGGTAACCCAGATTCACCATCTTCGTTTGTGGCGGATAATCTTCTGCAAGTCGAACCGCCTGATCGAGCATATCTGCGAGGATTGCATTCGCTGCGGCATTGGTTGAAACCGAAGTCAACGGTACACCCCGTGAAATCAAATGACTTACAACTGCCTCAAACGTCCACGATAGTTCACCTGCCAAACCGGCTTCAAATTGAGCTGCGATCAGCACAGGTTTATCGGGAGGCAGTTCCTCGATCACAAGTAAGGTATCCACAATTTCCTGGGTGTAGAAGGCTGGGATCACCCATGGAGATTGCTGCGACAAAAGAGGCAGCAGTACGGCAAGAATCAGGATCAGCCCAATTACAATTCGCCCAAGTGGATTTCTGCCCGAACGCATCCTGCTGTGGCTGCCAGACCCGCCATCAGGCGGCTCCTGATGCAGTATTTCGCTGAACAAGCCGGCATTTTTTAATTGAGTCGTATAGAGTTGGGAGCCAAAAGCAGACGATTCGACTGTAAATGGATTCGTGAGCTCGTTGTCCGCATGCTTTCCTATAGGTGGTATGACCGGTGAGCTCTCACCAGCCTGCAGCCAATCTGGCTGGCCCTCATGCCAGAGGGGAACGCCAAGCGCATCTGATTTGGCAGGCTCATGAGGTGAAGGTCTATCCGCCGCTGTATGCGCTTCGAAAAGCTCACTTGTTTCCGCAGGCGGAGACGTGTTCTCACCCTCTTCATGCAACCCGTATGGCTCACTATGCGCATGGTTTTCAACAGAATCAATATCATCTGTAGAATGCTCAGAAACATCCTGCAGCATCAGGTTTCGAATCTTGTCCAGCCAATCTGCCTGATCCCCCTGCTGTGGATTCTCTGTTGAACTTCGCTCATCAGTTATGTGATCAGTTGAAGAGACATCAGAGGTGGCTGCTTCACCTTTTTCGCCTAAAGAAGCTTCTTCCCCAACCTCGGTATGATCACCCGGCAAGAGCGCCTGACAATACCAGCACCGTACGGCGCTGCTCTCGTTCTCGTGGTTGCAATTCGGGCAATGGAAATCTGCCATGGTTAACCGTTATAAGGTCTTTCTGATCCGATGAGCACGCGAATGCCGGTAACGAGACTGCCGAGCGCAATCCCCAACAGCAAGCCTCTCGCTCCAGCTACAGGCGCTCGATGAACCGCCGTAAGGAGCACCCTGAGAATAGGTATCTCCGTGCTGAAAGCCAATACCCCGCTGTTTAACACCAGGAAGGCCACCACACTGAGAAAGAAAACAAAACCCATCCAATTGCGCTGGCGTTGCAAAATCTTGAGGCTGGCATATACCATCAGAATGGCGAGCACCGCCATTAAGCTGGATTCTATTGGAACCTGAATGCGTGTGACAATCTTTTGGAAGCCCGCGCTTGACGGCTCCAAAGAAATGCCGGCGGCTGAGGTTAGCAGAAAGGCAACAATCACAACAACACTATAGGCCTTCCGTGGATGTTCATCACGCACCCTCTTCCAATGGATGCCAAATATCAGATTAAGGATTGCCACGATGCCAGCGATGCCGCTGAGTGTGACCGCCCAGTTCAGAAGCGGTACGGTCACATAATCCAACCCTGTCTGCGGGAAGAAATAGCCCAACAGAACGATCAGCCCGGCAACGATGGCAATCAAGATACTGAGGATTTTCATAGCAGCCCTAACGCTTTAAAGAGTGCGCCGATGACCAGCGCCGCCACAATTATCACCCTGAGCATGTCTTGCATTTTCAAACCGGCAAGCTGAGCTGGCGCCAGCGCCAGGCGGGCCGGAATGGCAAACAGGCCTTCACCAACCACAACATTGCGAATAGTCGCCATGAATACGGATAGACCGATGATGGAATCACTCGCTGCAACCGTGAAGGCGCCTTGCTCTTCGGAGGTGATGGTCATGAACCCTGATTCAGAACCGAAATTGCCGATCAAGATGTTGCTCTTAACCCCCGGCTCAGACATAACATCCATTGCACCAACCGCGTATGCCATTGGGGTAACGCCGGTCAGGTAGCCCTGATCCGGATCGTAAATATCCCAGGTGTTGGTGTCACTGGCAACAGCAGCTAATGTATCTTTGCTGAGCAAGGCAAAGGCGCCATTACCGCTTGAGCAAACTGGGGGAAGATCCGAGGTTGAACTGGACTGCCCAATGCGATGCAGCGAATCTAACCCTGCCAGAGCAGAAGGGTTGGCTGCGTCGGTCAGATCGGCACTGCCCAGCGTCACATGCACACGGCTGCCATCTTCCACAGAGAGCTCAATGGCGGCTTTTAATCTCTCAATGTCAGCGGATTTCCGCAAAAACGGCGGTGAATCTGCATGCGATTTTTTTATCAAATGGTATATCATGCCGGTTGCGGTTAACACAACGACAAGAAAGCCAAGCACCATCTCAAGATTCATTTGGCTCCCTTTTAATTTGTGCAGCTAAAGCGTAGCTGGCATTTCGGTCGTCTAGAATCTCGGCAAACACAACCCATGGGGAGGAAGCTGCCACACCCAATAACGGTGAAAACGCCAGCATACCCTGCGAGAGAAGCGGCCGAATCACCCCGCCATCCTCGAGCATCGCGACTGCCAAAAATGCAAAGCGCGATTTTTTTAAAGTTACTGCTAATTGGTTAGCTTGCTCAAAACTCACCATTCCGCTGATTACAATCCCTTCCACCGATTTTGATGCACGATTCAGGCCAATTTTTCATACAGTGGCAGCGTGAGTTTGCCTTTAGCAGTACAATTATGAAAAAATATGATTCAGCATCAGGCAAAGGAGAAACCCATGTCGATAATCCAAAAAATCTTCCCCACCAAACCTTTCACCAATGCTGATACCAGAGAGGTGCACCTCTTACTGGACGAACTCGTTCGTATCGGTATCAAAGAAGATTATTTATCTGAGTTCCCGGGACGCGGTTACAATGCCCAATGCCGGCACATCCGAACGCGCGAGATCGGCCAACGCTTTCATGAAATCGGCGGAGATGCGCTGATGAGTTGGTCTTACGACAAGGTGCGCAAAGCTGCTGGCAAAGTGGCAGCCTCACACTTGGAGTTCGCCTGGAGTGAAATTGGCACCTGGCAGCCTTAGAGGTTGTCGTAATCTAATTTGGGTTCTTGTTTACCGGTCAGGTTTCTTATTGCCCGCATAATCCCAGTCATGCGCCGTCGCCAGCTATAAGCTTTCACATCTTCTTTTGCCGCGGCAGCCAATGCTTCTCTTTTCTGTGTATCAGAAATTAATCCTGCAAATTGAGCACATAAATCAGAAAAATCTTCGGGTTGATAAAAAGCCGCGCTCGCATGATGCAGCACTTCTCTGAGCACGGGTAAATCACTGGCAAGAATGCAGCGCCCGGCAGCCATATATTCAAACAGTTTCATGGGACTGCTCACCGCTGAAATATCTCCACCGCCGCTGCCGCCAAATGCCAGGCTGTAGGGCATCAGTAGAACATCTGCAGCCGCCTGATAAAGGGGTAATTTGGCGTTTTCGACGAAACCGGTGAGAATCACATTTTCTACTCTGGCAGCACCAAGCCTGGCTTGCCATTCACTCACCTGCTGCGAGTTACCGCCTATCCACAGAAATTGAACTTGGGGGAACGAGAGCGCCAATTCCTGCATGATTTCCAGGCCGCGCCCCGCATAAAAGCCGCCAGAATAAGCAGCCGTAACTTTTTCTTCCAAGCCCAACATAGAACGCGCTTCAGCAGACCGCGGTAAATTCTCATAACGCTCAAGGTCAACGCCATCCGGCGCAATGAGGAACTCGCGTTCACGTGCTTTAACAGCAAGCGCTTCATCCGTATGTTGTTTGAGCGCACTGGTGATGTAAACAATCAGCTTTGGCCGCCTGAGTTTTAAAAACAAACGGTAAATAAGCGGCGCCAGATGACCTTGAGGCAGATCATGCATTTCGAGTACCACCGCGAAACCACGCAAACGCGCCAAAAACGCCGCCCAAATCATCCTGGTATACACCAAGTCTGAGCGGTTTTTACGCGCCTGCCGAATTCCTGCCAGTGTAAAATCAAACCGTTTTAGGCTGCGGCGAGATTTCAGATAAACCAGCGGGAATTGTACGGATAGTCCGTAGTAGGATGAGAAATCCTGATTATCAGCTGGCTGATCACCAGGCACATAAAGCGTAACCTCTTCACCATTTTGCACAAGCGCCTGACAAACCTTCATCACCTGGATGCTGTTTGCCCTATTGGACGGCACCTGGGCGGTAGATAGATAGGCAATTTTCATTTTTCCTCCATGGTGAAAATTGTCATCTCACTCTGGCGGATGTGGCGCATGCCAATCATCACCAGAATTCCAGTGGAGAGGATCAGATACCCGCTAAGCAGAGAGGCTGCGCCGATAATTCCCCATTGAGGAATCAACCAGAAGGATAATGCTATCTTAAGAATTGCCGTCCCCGCCAATACATAGAGCGGGATGTTGGCTTTGCCGAAGGAAAGCAGAAGCGAACGGTTCCAAAAAAAGATATTGGCAAAACCAAAACCCAACAACAAGATAATCATCGCAGGGTACGCGGGTACAAAGTCAACTCCGTAGAACAGCTCAATCAACTGCCTGCCGAACAAAATCATCACCAAAAGAACAAGAAGAGTCCACGAGGCGGAAATCAAAGTGACGCGCTTGATAAGGCGCCGTAATTGTTCCCACATTCTGGATACAATACTGCGTGTCATCTCCGGGAAGGTGGTGGTGATAAATGGGGTGATTGGCATCATCAGAGGATTGACGATTGCCAGCGCAAGTTTGTATAAGCCAACCGCCTGTTGATCGAGAAAGAATCCAACCCACAACGGTTCACTTTCGCTGGCAGCCATTTTCACCGTTCCGCTCAGATTGGTGCTGAGTGAAAATTGAGCCAGCTCCTTGAATGGCGGTAAAACCGAAAGCGGAACCTTCCTCCAGCCGGGGTTAAGGTGGCGCGGCAGATGATAGAATGCCAGTACTGTGGTGCCTATCCCCAGGAGCGCTTTACCTGCCAGATAAGCGCCAAGGACGAATAAGATATTCCCTTTCACAAAAAACGCGATCAAAATCAACAGTGTGGTGAGCAAACTTTGAATCAGGTTGAGTGCCGCCTGTGAGCGGAAATGGTTGGTAATTTGAAGAATTCCAAGCGATGTTTCATAAAACATTTGCGCAAGAATTGAAAAAGCGAAAAGCTGAATCAGTGGCAGCGCCTGAACGTCTTTGGCAATATACTTTGCTCCAAGCGGCGCCAGCAATAACAGAATAAGAAAAGCAACTAATGAGGTCAGCCCTTCTGTTATCAGGGCTACTTTTACCACTGCACCAGCTTTTACCTGATTATCTTCTGTCAAGTCCTTTCCCAGATAGCGCACAATAAACTCGCCCATGCGAAAGGAGAAGATCCTGTTTACGGTACTGACAAATGAGGTTACGATCCCGACAAGCCCAAAGGCGGCCACACCCAATAGACGGGCAGCGAAAATACTCTGGATCATAGACAATAATAAACTAAGAGACGTGGCGCTAAAAAGGTAACTGGTGTTCTTCAGTACCCTAGTGAGAATAGGGTCTTCGGTAAACAGTTTTTTAATTCGGGCGAACAAGGGTTTCATGGGATGATAATCTTGTGTGCCCACTCACGCTCGTTCAGATACCAATTCACCAGATGAGAAATACCTTCATCAAGCGATACCTCAGGTTCCCATCCGAGCAGGGTTCGCGCCTTGGTCACATCCGCCCAGTTGGCGTCTACATCCGCGGGATTGCGCGGAAGATAATGAACATTGGCTTTTTTACCAACCAGGTTTTCAATATGTTTCAACAGTTGATTGATCGTGATGGTTTCGTGCCCGCCGAGATTGATGATCTCGTAACCCACTGGCTTGAGTGCACGAATTATCCCATCGGCGATATCATCCAAATAGGTAAACCCGCGCATTTGTTCGCCATCACCCGTGATCGCCACCGGGTCGCCCTCAACCACCCAGCGCGCAAAGCGGAACATCACCATGTCGGGTCTGCCGGCCGGGCCGTAAACTGTAAAGAAGCGCAGCACAGTCGTATCCAAACCGTAGAGATGATGATAAGTGTAAGCCATAACCTCGGCGGCTTTTTTACTGGCGGCATAAATTTGCAACGGGTGGTTAGAATCAGCACTTTCTGGCGTTGGAAGCGGCGGATTGGCACCATAAATCGAAGAGGTTGACGCCAATACCAGCTTTGGCACCTGCTCCCTTTTGCACCATTCAAGGAGGTTCAAGCTTCCCGCAGCATTCGTCTGTAAATACACAGCCGGGATATCGACTGCCTGGCGTACTCCCGCTCTCGCAGCCAGGTGGATGACACCATCAAAAGATCGCTGGTATTTCGAAAGAGCCTGGAAGCATTCAGGGTTGCAGATATCCGCCAGGTAAAAGCGAAATTCAGGCAGGCGTGAAAGTTGTTCGAGGCGCCATTTTTTCAGCCGCGGGTCATAAGAGTCATTGAGGTTGTCCACTCCCACCACATCATGGCCTGCAGCCGCTAACTTCTCGATAACGCGGCGCGCAATAAAGCCAGCCGCGCCGGTGACCAGATAACGCGCCATTACAAACGTACCACCTTTGAAGAATGTTTACCCAAAACACCTAACGCGTTGCGGGTATCAACAATCAATTTTGCCCGCTCGTGTATGGCGCCGTAGTCATACACTTTATGATTTGTGATGATCAACACACAGTCAGCCTCATCCACCCTCTTCATCAAATCAGGCACCGAGTCCAACTCCCAATCGTCTTCGCTCAAGTGTGGGATGTAAGGATCATGATAACTAACCTTGGCTCCCTTAGATTGGAGAAGGTGAATGACATCAATCGCCGGCGACTCGCGCAAGTCGTCAATATCGGGTTTATAAGCCACTCCCAGCACCAACACGGAACTTCCGCGCAGTGGTTTCTCATGCTCATTTAAGGCATCTTGAACCCGGCCGATGACGAAACGCGGCATGTTGGTATTAATCTCAGATGCCAGCTCGATAAAACGGGCGGTATAGTTCAACGAGCGCATTTTCCACGAGAGGTACATCGGGTCAATCGGGATACAATGCCCACCCAACCCGGGGCCGGGGTTAAAGCGCATAAACCCAAAAGGTTTGGTAGCAGCGGCATCAATCACTTCCCAAACATCCACGCCTAAACGGTCGCACATGAGGGTGAGTTCGTTGACAAAACCGATATTGATCATACGAAAAGTATTTTCCAGCAGTTTCGCCATTTCTGCCACTTCAGTTGATGAAACCGGCACGATCGAGTCCAGCGCCTGAGAATACCAGGCAGATGCCAACTCGGTGCATTTTTCAGTCATGCCGCCAATCACTTTTGGCGTGTTCTTGGTCGTCCAGTCCGTGCGGCCCGGGTCTACCCGCTCAGGCGAAAAAGCAAGGAATATTTCTTCACCAATCTTCAAGCCACTCTTTTCCGTTAAGATCGGCAGAACCAGCTCGCGTGTGGTACCGGGGTAAGTGCTCGATTCCAGCACAACCACCATCCCTGGGTGCACGTAGGGTGCAAGACCCTCTGCCGCGCTGACGATGAACGAAAGATCAGGGTCGCCGGTATGGCGCAGCGGTGTTGGTACACAAATGGCAACTGCATCAATATCCTTCAAGATGGAGTAATCGGATGTACCGCTCAGCCGGCCTTCTGCGACCAATTTTTTGGTCAGAGCGGATGGAACGTCAGGAATATAACTCTCACCGCGATTCAGCAGACTCATTTTTTCTTCGTGCGGGTCAATGCCGATAACGGTAAAGCCGGCTTCGGCGAAGACTGTTGAAAATGGCAATCCAACGTAGCCCATGCCCAAGACCGCTACGCGAGCAGATTTTTTGTTAAACTTTTCGATCAGTGAATGTGTGTAATCCATGTGCCACCTATGCGTTTAGAATAAGGTCAATTGTTCAGGCTTTTCGAGATCTGTTTTTGCATGCAGGTCATTGTTCTTTTCAGCGTTCACTACGGCTGGTTTGGTTTTTTCAATAATCGCCGGCAGAGCGCGAAAATCTGCAAGCAGGGTGCTTTTTAATGAAGGTTGATGAAGCGCGGCGGCGGGGTGATACATTGGAATAACGATGTGATTCTCGACATGGAAGGTTTTTCCATGAACCATACCGATGCGCGCATCGGGCAGGAATTTGCCCATCGACACCCTGCCAAGTGTAACGATGATCCGCGGGTGAATGGCTTCAATTTGTAAGTTCAGGTACTTGCTGCATGCCGCTAATTCTTCAGGCAGCGGATCACGATTGTTTGGCGGCCGGCATTTCACTACATTGGCAATAAAGGTCGCTTCTCGCTCAAAACCGGCTTCACGGAGTAATTCATCAAGCAATTTACCCGCCTGTCCAACAAATGGGCGGCCTTGTTCGTTTTCATGAAAGCCAGGGGCTTCGCCAATGAACAAAATTTCAGAATTGACATTGCCTTCACCTGGAACAGCGTTCTTGCGCGACCTGTGCAGTTCACAAGCCTGGCATACCCTCACCTGGGCGGCAACCTCATCAAGAAGCGCTATCTTATCCACGTACTAAATCTCCATTCACCATCATCACGAAAAAGTATAAACCCTATTTTACCTCACAGAAAAGTTTTCAACTTCTCCAAATCAATTGAGGCCAGGTCCATCAAGAGGGCATCTTCTCCGTTATCTTTGTAATAATTTTTACGCACCGCTGCTTGCAGGTAGCCAAATTGCTGGTAGAGGTTAATCGCAGGCAGGTTGCTGCGCCTGACTTCGAGAAGGGACTTGTTCGCTCCGGCGTGATAAGCATCGATCAGGGCATACGCCAGCAGACGCTGCGCCACCTTCTGACCGCGGTGCTCGGGAGAGACGGCCAGTGTGGCAACATGCACCTCATCCACGATCAACCAAACCACGATCATCCCAACCAATTCCATCTGATCGTCAGCGGTAGTCATCTCTGCCACCCAACAGCGCGAAACCTCATTGCTTTCCACCTCAAAGCGAAACGAGCGTTCAGGCCAGGGTAATGAAAACGATTGTTGGTCGATTGCAATCACCCGCGGCAGGTCTTCAAGCTGCATTGAACGAATGTGAACAGGGTTAGAACTCTCTGCGTTACTCACTCCTGAATCATCCCGGCAACGTGCAGGTAGATTGGGGAAAGCAAGATCGGGTCATCTACTTCACCAGCATCCCAGCGCCTCCATGCCAGCTCTGCCAGCATTGATGGCCGACGGGTGGCAAGCGCCGGTGAAGTAATCATGGCGTTCTTCCACTTACGCCCAATGATTTGGCGCTCCTCAATGTTCATCTCGCCACAAATCCTTGTCGGGCCGGCAACTCGCTCTGATATCTCTTCCGGGGTCATAACACTGGGTTCATCCGCGGCAAGCCAACTGCCGCTTTCAGCAGAAAACTGCTGCACCGCCATGCGTGTTCTGCCAGCCGGCAGCACAGCAAGCAGGGGCTCGGCAGCGATGGGCTGCGCAGCCACCAGATATTCAAATGTTGGAATACCGATAATGGGGAGATTGAGCGCAAGTGCAAGCCCTTTGGCCAGTGCCAATCCGATCCTCAGACTGGTGAACGAACCCGGGCCGAGTGCAACAGCGATTGCCTTCAACTCAGCGGGTTTAACCATGCAACGGCGCATGAGATCCATCACTGCCGGAGCCAGTTCTACCGTGTGATGATTGGCAGTTCGCCACGTCAATTCGCCTACAATAACCGGGTAATCATAAAGCGCAATCCCAGTGTTCTGCGTTGAGGTATCCAATGCAAGCAACAAATCAACCTCCAAATGCCAGACGTTTGAAAGCGTCAAGCAGCTTCTTATAGCGCTCACCCCGAGGAATAAAAACCAGATTGCGCTGTTCTTCATTAACCCAAGAGAAGTGAATGCTGAGATTTTCTTTTGGCAGAGCATCATAAATACGATCAGCCCATTCCACCACCAAAACGCCGTTGGCAAGCATTTCTTCCAAGTCCAGGTCCAGCGCCTCCGGCACCGATTCAAGGCGGTAGGCATCCAGATGGAACATCAGTTTTCCGTCGAGCCTGCGGTATTGGTTTACGAGCACGAAAGTCGGGCTTGAAACCGCATCGATTGCCCCCCACCCCTGTGCCAACCCTTGGACAAATGTAGTTTTCCCGCTCCCCAGGTCGCCTTCAAGAAAAAGCACATTCCCTGTTTTAAGCAAGGAGCCCAGACGCTTCCCCAACCTCCGGCTTTGCTCTGGGCTGCGGCTGACAAAATCAATACTAAAAGGAGGAATGATTGGCATTTTATTGATTAGAGACAGTAGAATTTGACAGAGAAGTGAACATTTGGCTACGCTTTAACAGATTCATCTATTGGTGGCAAAAGCGCCTTCATGCGATGCGCCAATTCTCTACGAGTCAGCATTATTCTGTGAGCGCATGTTTCACATTCCAATCCAATATCTGCGCCAAGTCGGAAAACTTTCCAATTAAACCCGCCGCATGGATGGGCTTTTCGTAATCTGAGCCTGTCACCAAGATTCAAATCAGGCAGCATAGAGCGATTATAACCCATGTTATAATCTCAAATTGACCTCAATTTTCTGTTTAAGGAGGAACCACTCCCCTAATGTTGAATTTATCGCCAAATCTGTTAATCTCACGTGTCCTCACGTTGATTATCGCGCTTACGATTCATGAATTCTCGCATGCCTTTGTGGCTGACCGCTTTGGAGATACGACTGCGCGCAGCGCGGGCAGGTTGACCCTGAACCCATTAAAACACCTGGATGTCTTTGGCTCATTGATGCTGCTGATGGTTGGCTTTGGCTGGGCAAAGCCAGTACCCGTGAACCCTTACGCATTACGAAAACACTCCGACTCAGCTTTTATGTGGGTCTCACTGGCTGGTCCGGCTTCAAACCTCTTGCTGGCTATCTTGGCAGGGGTCCTCCTGCGGCTGCGTATTTTTCCATTTGTTGCCTCAAGTGGTTTCTTACCATCTCCGGCTGAATTTCTGTACACATTCTTAACGATTAACCTGCTGTTGATGTTGTTCAACATGATACCGCTTGCACCGCTCGATGGCGAAAAGGTAGCCTCTTTCCTGGTCCCAGAAAGATTTCGGCAAGGGTTCGCCAGAGTACAGCAATATGGCCCGCTTTTATTGATGGTACTGCTCTTCGTTCTGCCAATGGCAGGAATTGACTTGATTGGCTGGGTCATGAACCCCGCATTAAACCAATTGCAAAAA
>JAGOVY010000136.1 GCA_018060515.1 Anaerolineaceae bacterium
GCAGGCACTAAAACCTAAAACAGCCCGCGTTCTTAGGGATGGAGTTGAAGAAGAAATACCCATTGACATGGTTGTTGTAAACGATTTGCTTGTGGTCAAACCTGGTGAAAAAATCCCAGTCGATGGTGTCATCATTGAGGGTATGACCTCTGTTGACGAATCCATGATCAGCGGAGAATCTATCCCTGTCGAAAAGACACCAGGCGCAGAAATTACTGGTTCAACGCTGAATAAGTATGGTTTGATAAAAATTAGAGCTTTACGGGTTGGTAAAGACACGCTGCTTGCTCAGATTATCCGGCTGGTTGAAAAAGCCCAAGAGGCGAAAGCACCCATCCAAAAGCTGGCTGACCAGGTTTCTGGTGTCTTTGTACCCATAGTCATCCTGTTGGCTGTTCTCACATTTATTTTATGGTATGCAATTGACCCCATAGTGCCTGGGCCGCATGGCACAACCGGGGTTACTCGGGCTCTGATTAATATGGTTGCTGTTTTAGTGATTGCCTGCCCGTGTGCAATGGGCTTGGCAACGCCGACCGCGGTTATGGTCGGAACTGGGCGTGGCGCCGAACAGGGGATTCTCTTCCGCTCTGGCGAAGCGCTGGAACGCGCTGGTAAGACGGATGTGGTGGTGCTGGATAAAACCGGCACAATTACCAAGGGTATGCCGGTTGTGACCGACATTGTTCCTTTTGACGAAAATATTTCACTCGAAGAATTATTAAAACTTGCTGCCAGTGTTGAGAAGGGCAGCGAACACCCAGTAGGCGAGGCGGTGATTGCCGAGGCTGGAAATAAGGGATTAAATTTATCTGAACCGATCAATTTTCAGGCAATCCCAGGCAAAGGGGTTGCGGCGGAAGTTGATGGTTCGCTGGTAGTTGTGGGCAATATCGATTTTATTTCAAACCAGGGAATTAGCCTTCAGATGCATATCGACGATCTGGAACTGCTGCAAAAACAGGGCAAAACCATTATGGTGGTGGTGCGTGACGGAAAGGCGATTGGAACGATCGCAGTTGCCGACACAATTCGCGAAAACTCAAGAGAAGCTGTTGGGGCATTGAAATCACTTGGACTCGAAGTGATTATGTTGACTGGCGATAATGAGTTGACTGCCGCCAACATTGCCAGAATTGCGGATATTAACAAGGTTATCGCAGGTGTGTTGCCTGAAGGAAAAACAAATGAAATCAAGAAGCTGCAGCAAGCAGGCAGCATCGTCACGATGGTTGGGGATGGCATCAACGATGCTCCATCGCTGGCCCAGGCAGACCTGGGCATTGCTATTGGCACTGGAACTGATGTTGCTGTGGCAGCGGCGCCTGTAACTCTGCTGGGTGGCGATCTGATGGGTGTAGTCAGGGCCATATCGCTTTCTCGTAAAACCGTACGAACGATCAAGCAAAACCTATTCTGGGCGCTGATTTACAACATCATTTTAATTCCAGCGGCTGCGCTCGGACTATTAAACCCGATGCTGGCGGCTGCAGCAATGGCTTTTAGCAGCGTTTTCGTGGTGACGAACAGCCTCAGGCTTAGAAGAGCACGAATTTAATCAAAAAGGTTTTAGGATTACCGGCAGCCGGCAGCAAGTTACCGGCTGTTTTAGTATGAGATGGTAAAATACCTTATCGCTGACCGGAGGAGAAAATGGGATCAATCGAACAAAAAGCTATCAACACCCTCAGATTTCTTTCTGCTGATGGTGTACAGAAGGCGAAATCCGGGCACCCGGGTTTGCCGATGGGTACGGCTGCCATTGCATATACGATTTGGGCCAGGCACATGAAGTTTGACCACCAGGATCCGGATTGGTGGGACAGAGACCGCTTCGTCCTTTCTGGCGGGCATGGATCTATGCTCTTGTATAGCTTGCTGCATTTATTTGGTTTTGGAGTAACCATCGAGGATCTGAAAGCTTTTCGGCAATGGGGCTCAAACACACCGGGCCACCCTGAATTTGGTCATACGCCTGGGGTGGATGCCACGACCGGACCGTTGGGACAAGGGTTTGCTAACGGCGTTGGAATGGCGGTGGCGGAGGCGATGCTTTCAAGTAAATATAATCTGCCTGGAAAAAAACTTTTCGATCATTATGTGTATGGCATTGTGACAGATGGTGATTTGATGGAAGGGGTTGCCTCTGAAGCTGCATCACTGGCAGGTCATTGGCAGCTTGGAAAAATCATCTATTGTTACGACGATAATCGCATCTCGATTGATGGCTCTACTGATTTGGCATTTACAGAGAATCGTGCCCAACGTTTTGACGCTTATGGTTGGCAGGTATTGAATGTTGCTGATGGCAATGATGTCGATGAGATTGATGCTGCTATTAAAACAGCAAAAAAAGATCCCAGGCCATCATTAATAATTTGCCGTACACATATTGGTTTTGGATTGCCCAATCGGCAAGACACAGCTAAAGCGCACGGCGAACCCCCGGGTGAAGAAGAACTGCAGGGAGCCAAAACCCGTTTGGGTTGGCCATTAGAGCCCTCATTTTTTGTTCCAGATGAAGTTAAGACGCATTTTGAAAAACTATCACAGCGTGGGCATGAAAAGGCTGAGAAGTGGCACAAGACAACCGGAGACTATGAACTTGCATTTTCTGAAGCGTGGCATGAATTAAGCGAACGAATGAATGGAAAGATGGATTCCGATTGGGTAAATAGCCTGCCCAAGTTTCAAACTGATGAAAAGGGGATCGCAACAAGGGCGGCATCAGGAAAGGTGATTAATGCCATTGCGGGCGTAGTGCCACAGCTTGTCGGCGGTTCTGCAGACCTGACCCCTTCGAACAACACATGGATCAATTCGGCATCCGCTTTTCAAAAAGATGCTCACGCCGGGAGGAATATCCATTTTGGGGTTCGCGAGCATGCCATGGGGGCGATCGTAAATGGATTGGCTTATCACAAAGGTTTTTTGCCCTATTGCGCAACATTCCTCGTTTTCACCGATTATATGCGCGGTGCGCTTAGAATTTCCGCGTTATCAAAGTTACAGACCATCTGGGTGATGACGCATGACAGTATCGCACTCGGAGAAGATGGCCCGACACATCAGCCAATTGAACAATTGGCGTCGCTTCGCGCAATTCCAAACCTCACGTTGATTCGACCTGCTGATGCCAACGAAACCAGCGAAGCCTGGCGGGTGGCAATTCAAAATCAATCCGGTCCAACTTTGATTGCGTTAACACGGCAGGCAGTACCCACACTTGATCGGAAATTGTATTCACCAGCTAAGGGTCTTCAAAAAGGCGCATATATTCTCGCAGATTTAGGTACTGGCGATTTGCCTGAGGTAATCCTCATGGCTTCCGGTTCTGAAGTGAGCCTGATTGTTGAAGCTGGGCAAAAGTTGGCTGCGGAAGGACATAAAGTTCGCCTGGTTTCTTTTCCCAGTTGGGAATTGTTCAGAAAGACTTCCAAAGCTTATCAGGAATCTGTTCTGCCTGGGCAAATTAAACAACGGCTGGCTGTAGAAATGGGTGTTGGGCAAGGATGGCATGAATGGGTCGGAGATGAAGGCAGCGTACTCAGTATTGAGAGTTTTGGCGCATCTGCTCCGTACCAACTACTATTGGAAAAATATGGGTTTACAGTAAAGAATATCTATCAAAAGGCAATCAAACTTATCAATAAAAAGAGGTGAATATGCGCGTAGCTATTGCGGCGGATCATGCCGGTTTTTCCATAAAAGATGAGGTGATTCATTTGGTGCAGAAGTTAGGTCATGATGTTATTGATCTTGGCACCTATGACCACGAACCGGTGGATTATCCTGATTTTGCGATAAAAGTCGGCAAGTCGATTCAAGAGTATGAATCTGATAGAGGAATTTTAATTTGCGGCTCAGGAGTAGGTGTTTGTGTGGCAGCAAATAAACTCAAAGGTGTATATGCTTCAGTCTGCCACGACACTTATTCTGCACACCAGGGTGTGGAGCATGACAATATGAATGTTCTCTGTCTGGGCAGCCGCATCATCGGTATTGAACTGATAAAAGAGCTGGTCCGCACA
>JAGOVY010000062.1 GCA_018060515.1 Anaerolineaceae bacterium
TTCTTCGAGACACCAATGGGAAGACGCGTTGATCGTTGCGCATTGGCCAGTTGCAGGCCAATCTGAAGGTTGGGAGGACGAAGCCATTGCTGGTTTCTCGTCAGTGCAAGAAGCAGTGCGAGCCATTCGCAATATTCGCGCTGAAAAGAAAGTCGCCCCCAGCAAAAAAATTCCCGCATTCATCTCTGCCGGGTTAAAAATGGAGGCGCTGCGAAATCAACGGTCAACAATCATCTCGCTTGCATCGCTTGACCCTGAACACACACTTATCCGACATAAGATTACGGAAGACGTCACAGGAACTGTCACTGTGGTGACGGCAGGGCTCGAGATTTTCCTCGACCTTGCGGAGAACGTAGATAGCGCTGAAGATTTAGAACGCTTAAGCAAAGAACTGATTGTGGTTACTTCTCAGGTTGAACGTCTGGAAAAGCTTCTCGACAGCGATTTCGCCGCTAAAGCCCCCGCTGCGCTGGTAGAAAAAGAAAGAGCCAGGTTGGCGGAGTTCATTGAAACACGCGACAAATTAAAATCGCAGC
The DNA here is from genome assembly GCA_018060515.1 of Anaerolineaceae bacterium. Lineage (GTDB taxonomy): Bacteria > Chloroflexota > Anaerolineae > Anaerolineales > Anaerolineaceae > UBA6107. The sequence goes on from JAGOVY010000062.1 coordinate 540, forward strand.
TAAGCTAAACATAAATAGACCGGTCTCCCGGTCTATTTTTTCTATATAAATGAGAAGGACACTCTTGTTATTCCTAAGCCGCAGCTTAGAAATCAAGATGCCACATAATACACTTGCCGCTGAAGCAAGAGATCCCCAGTTCAGCGCATCTCTGCTCGATTTCTGGTGAGTTAGCCCCTGGCTGAATCCAAACCCGCTCAATGTTGGCAGCGGTGATATCATCGAGCGCTTTCAAGCCCACGGCTGGCGGAACCACAAAAACCACGCCATCTGGCTTTTCGGGCAGTGCGGCAATGGCGGCATAACATGGATCGCCCTCTATGGTGTCTGCATTAGGATTCACCCCAAATACCCGATACCCATGCTTCTTTAAATCACGGTAAATTTTATTCCCAAATTTATGTTTTTCGTTGGATGCCCCTAATACGGCAATGGTTTTGCTGTTTAAAAAATCAGCTTTCAGTTGTTCTTTACTATCCAAGTGATTCACCTCACTAAATTATTATTGGGAAGACAGTCTAAATAAATCAATGGTTTCGAAACCTTCAGAGGAAGAAAAAACCGACGTGTGAAGCACGCTTTTCACCCAGCCTGCTTGATCATACGGCGGGTTTTTACCACCAAACGGAAAAAGTGCCGGATATGGCGCAGCGGCTGAATATGACTTTTTTCGCCGGCATAGATGGTTTGGATAGGCACCCAGCGCAGCGCATACCCCAACGAAACACAGCGAACAATAATCTCCACTTCAAATTCAAAATTCAGTTCAGTGCTGTTAATTGCGGCTTCGATCATTCTTCTTGAGTGCAGTCGATAACCTGATTGGTTGTCGGGGCATTTTCTGCCTAACGCCCATGAAAATAACCAAGTGCCGATGGTATTTGAATAATTTCGTGGGAAAGGCATTTTCGAAAAATCTCGCTGCCCAATCACTAAATCGCCGCCAAGGTCAAATTCATTGATGAAAAGAGGTATCTCCTCGGGGTCATGCTGTCCATCAGCATCAAGTGTGATGACTGCATCGTAGCCTTTCTCGAGAGCATACCTGAAGCCGGCAAGCAAGGCGGCGCCTTTCCCCTGGTTGGGCTGTTGCTGCTGCACAACAGCTCCGGCTGAAAAGGCAATGGCTGCCGTCTCATCTTGCGAGCCATCATCGACAACCAGCACTGGCAAGTACTGCGCAGCCCCAGTAATTACCGATGTGATTCTCTCCGCCTCGTTGTAGGCTGGAATACAAACGAGTATTTTTTGATCGGGTTTATCGGTTCCTTCAGCCGTCATCATTCTCCTTAAAGAGGGTTCATCCAAATTACTCTTAATTCAAACATAATCTGCTCAATTCTTTCGTCAGCCGCAGCACTGCCTTTTGATTACTTATTGAAAGCGTTTCGCCAAACTCGATCGATTCAGGCTGAACGCCGATAATTATCGTTTCGCACTTCAAATCTCTATTAATGAACTTGATTAAGATCGGCAGCGGCAAACTATGCGTAGAGAACGATGCTCCACCAATTTGCTCAGGGTTTACCAAAAGAATGCTGCCTGGTTTTACACCGGCATCCATTGCGTCAATGAAAATCACCAAATCTGGTATGAAACGCCGCAACTGCCCTGACACGCTTTCAGGAAGTGTGCTTCCTTCCAACACTAACAGGTTTTCCCGCTTTGCGCCGCCTGCAATCAAAGCTCTGGCGGCTTCTATGCCAACAGCGTCATCCCCATGAAGTTCTGACCCGATACCAACGATGGCAATCCTTCGATCAGGTTTATGGGCAGGGTTCTTCAGGTTCTCCGAGAGCTGCTTTTTCCAATAGAAATTGGATGTCTTCATCCTTGCCATAATAAACCTCAAAAGCTTCTTTGCCTGTTGAAGCCAACTCCCATTGTTCATCTGACATTTCAAGGCAGTTGAAGCGGCAGCTCACCACGCACTGGGCGCAGTAGGTGCATTTATCCAGGTTGTAACGCATTACAAATTTTTTATTGACCTTGTCAATCGTTATCAGCTCGAGCGCATTTGAAGGACAGTCTTTCACACAAAGCTGGCAGCCGCTGCACTTTTCGGGGTTCCATACCAATTTTCCACGCAGGTTATCAGGCGGCGCAAGTTTCTCAAAGGGGTATTGTTCAGTTACCGGCTTTTTGAAAAGCGATTTTACAATATCTTCAAGCATAGAACCAATCGGCATGTTATCCTCCAATTAGCCCGGCAACGTACGGCGCCAGGCTGCCACCAATAATAATCATCAGCAATTGCACCAGTACAAGGATGGATCCAATCCGCCACCACAAGCCGACAGTTTGATCAATGCGTAAGCGGGCAAAGAGAGCCTGCAGCCCAGCCGTGATAAAGAGCAGCACAAATGTTTTCCAAAGAAAATCCAATGGCGATGCGAATCCGCCTAAATAAAAGGCAGCGATCAGGGTTAACCCAATCACCAATTCCACATTGCGCCCAATCCTGAAGAGAGCGTACCCTCTGCCTGAATACTCGGTAAGTGCGCCGGCAACAATCTCGGTTTCCGCCTCGGGTGCATCAAAAGGCGGTAGTTCAAGTTTACCCATCAAGCCAATTAATGCCGCCAAAAAGCCGATCGGTTGTGAGAGGATAAACCACAGGTTTTGCCCAGCGCCCTGATTAATTTCACCGATTGACCATGTTCCAAGTGCAATCGCTGGACCCAATAATGCAAGTAAGAATGGCGCCTCGTACGAAAAGAGCTGAGTCAGGGCACGCGTTGCCCCAACGATTGAAAATCGATCCTCAGTGTTTGCGCCGGCAAGCCCAATACACAACGTCATCAGGCTGAGCAGATAAAGCGTCACAATTAAGTCGCCAGTAAAGCTCACCACAGGCTTAAACCCGAATAGCGGGACACTCAGACCAGCCGTCAGAGCTGCTGCTAAAGCGACAATCGGCAGCCCAATGAAAAGCGCTTTGATCGTTCCCTGGGGAATTATCTCTTCTTTTGCCAGGAGTTTAATGAAATCTGCCAGCGGTTGAAACCAGCGCGGGCCAATACGGTTCTGAAAGCGCGCAATTAACTTACGGTCTATATATTCGAACACCAATCCGCTGGCGAGCAGGAAAAGACCACCAGGGAAGAAAAGCAGTGCGACAATGGAAGGAAAGGTTACATTCATTTGTAAAACTCGATTCCATACTGGCGCAACTTTTCCCAATCCCATACGGAAGGATCGGTATCGTTCTGGATGACCGCCATGCGGTCATTGCACGAGAAGCAAGGATCGATACCCGAGAGGATCATGGGCATATCTGCCAGTTTATGCCCAACCGCTGTTACCAGCACTGATGCCCAATTGCACAAACTTGGGGTTCTCACTTTAACGCGTTCGGGCTTGTCAGAACCATTGCTTTTCATAAAGTAGAAGAGCTCACCGCGCGGCGCTTCCACCCGGCTTATGGTCTCTCCTTCAGGTATGCGACGCGGAATTTTGGTAATCAGTTCACCCGTCGGGATTTTTTCTACAATTTCGCGCACAAGGCGATAGCTTTCGAAAAGTTCATTGATGCGCACGACAAACCGTGCTTCTAAGTCACCATTTGTTGCAGTGACTATCTTGACCGGGAAGTCAGGGTAACCGCTGTATGGAGAATCTACCCGCACATCACGCTGCAAGCCTGATGCTCTGGCGGTGGGACCAATTGCGCCAAGTTTGATAGCATCTGCATGCGTCATCACACCGATATTCCGCGTTCGGCCAAGGAACGTATCATCTTCTGTAACCACTTTAAGGTAATAGGCAGTTCTGCTTTCGAGAAAATCCATCCCTCGCAGCAGGGCATCTTTCTGTTGCTCGTTGATGTCAATTTTCACCCCGCCAAGCAGGTTGGCTGAATAATTTACCCGGTTGCCGGTGATAGTCTCAAGTAAATCCATTACTGTTTCACGGTCACGCCACGAATACATAAACAGCGTGTCAAAACCGCCTTCATGCGCCGCCACTCCCAGCCAGAGCATATGGCTGTGGATTCTTTCCAGTTCGCTGACCAAAACACGGATGGCTTGCGCTCGCGGCGGAGCCTGTACATTGGCCAATTTTTCAACACCCAATGCAAATGCCAGCGCATGAACATGCGAGCATATGCCGCAAACCCGCTCCATCAGGTACAGTCCTTGCGTCCACGACCGACTCTCAACACCTTTTTCCATCCCGCGATGAACAAATCCCAGTCTTGCGGTTACATCCGTGACGATTTCTCCATCAACTGTGAACTGGAAATGACCAGGCTCTTTTAAGGCCGGATGCTGCGGCCCAATTGGCACCACAAATTTTTCGATCTTCTGTTTGTCTGTCATCTCCCTATTTGTCCTTTCGCATTTTCATTTAACCCTGTAAAAGTTTTCCGTAAGGGATACACGCCATCAGGCCAATTTTCTGGCAGGATAAGCCGGCTCGTATCCGGGGTGCCGACAAACTCAATTCCCATCAATTCCATCGCTTCTCTTTCATAAAGGGTGGCACTGGGCAACAAATCGCATATGCTGTCAATCTGCGGAGCGTCGTAAGGAAGCGTGATCCGCAGCGTCAGCACTGCGGCAGCGTCACAAAAATGGTATAAAACCTCAAGCGATCCTTTTCCGGGTAGCGGTAATTTCTCTTTAGTAGTTTCATCAATTTCATATTCGGCATTGTCCATGGCGGTAATCGCCGAGAGATACCCCCATTCCTCCTCAATCAGAATCCGCTTAACTGCCAATTTGAGCTGCTCAGCAGAAATTTCAGTGTCCAGTCGGTTTTCTTCCGGTTTATTGAAAGAATGCGCCAGATCTTTGAGCATGATCTCCACTTTATCCAATGAAAGTTGCGTCTCCATTAGTTCCTCCATGATTACTCCTGCAGGTTTTTCAATAATTTCACGATGCCATAGATAATCGCTTCGGGGCGCGGCGGACAGCCAGGCACATAAACATCCACTGGAATGACCTGGCTGATGTCACCGACAACATTGTAACAACCGTCAAAAACACCGCCTGAAATGCCACAAGAGCCAACCGCAACCACAAACTTAGGCTCGGGCATTTGTTCATAGATGCGCAACAACCGGTCTTTCGCCTGAAGCGATACCGGACCGGTGCAAATGAGCACATCAGCGTGCCGCGGGCTGCCCTGTAATTTGATGCCGAACCTTTCCACATCATAACGTGGCGTGAGTGTTGCCAGAATTTCAATATCACAGCCATTGCATGAACCACTATTAAAGTGTATCGCCCAAGGGGAGTTCACCCGCGCCCAGGTTTTTACTTTTTCCATCACATCGTTAATTGGGTTAGCCATGAAGATCTCCTAAAGAATTCGTCAACCAAGGATCAGCGCCACCAGCGCTAAAATCAAACCTAAAAGGATTGGAATGAGGTTGAGCGACAGACTGCCGGAACCAACCACCAACACACCCAGGTGGAGGATGGCAAAAAAGAAAGCAATTAGAAAAAACGGTCGGTATCCAGGTGATGCAAAAGAGGTCGGCGCTTCTTCGCCGCTACCATACAAACTCGATTTTTCAGGTGTCGGGTTTCCTTTTCCCGCCAGAATTTTACCGATCAAAAAGAGCAGTGCGACCAGCACCAGATAGATCAGGAGAGAAATTGGCGGTGAAGTGAGAATTTGCATATCAACCTGCTCCTAATAGAAGAATGGATATAAAAAGCTCGCAGCCGCTTTTGTAGTAAAGAAATTCAGCGCTGCGGGGTACAAACCAATCACAACAACTGCAATAACCAGCAATACCAGCGGCACAAGCATCAACGGCGGCACTGGCTTGCCTTTTTCAACCGCAGCTGAAGGCTCGCGGCGGTAAAGACGGTTGACGAGCGGAGCATAATACCCCAAAGATAGCACGCTGTTGAGCGCAACAAATATCACCACCAATAGCATCCAGGGTTCCTTGCTGGTTGCGCCGGCAACGAGAATCTGCCATTTCGACATAAAACCAGCCAGTGGTGGCAAGCCGCCGAGCCCAAGCACTGCAATACTTAAGGCGAGCGCGACCAGCGGATATTTCCGTGAGGCACCATTAAGATCAGAGAGCGTCAGCGGAACATGCTCTTCATTTTTTAAGTGCAATGCAAAGAGCAATGCTCCGGCAGCCAAAAAAGCCAATCCTTTCATCATCGAATGTGTAGCCAGATGGAAAAAGCCACCGGCTGCACCCTCTACCTGCCCATATTGCATGCTAAACCCAAAACCCACCAGCATGTACCCCACATGTACCAGGCTGGAATATGCAAGCATCCGTTTGACCTCGTTTTGCCTTAGCGCCATCAAGTTGCCAAAGAGGATATTGAGACAGCCAAAAGCAAGCAGTACCGCTCCCCATGCAACGTCAATCTTTCCCATAAAGCTTAACGACCGCAGCATCGCCACCATGCCTGCCTGTATCACCACGCCTGACAGCATCGCACTGATTCCCGATGGCGCCTGCGAATGAGCATCTGGCAACCAGGTATGTAATGGTACTAACGCGGTTTTTACCCCAAACCCAATGATCAGCAGCACCCCGCCAATCGCCAATAACGGCGCATCAGCAGATGTAGCCCGCCAAATGTTCGAAAAATTAGCTGACCCAACCTGTGAGTAGATGAGCGCAATCCCAAAGAGCACCAGCCCTGAGCCCACAGCAGATTGGACCAAATATTTAAAACCAGCTTCCAACGAAAGCGGCTCTTCGTTGTAAAAAGCTACCAACAGAAAAGTACTGACCGCCATCGCTTCGAACCAGATCCAAAGAGTGAAAAGGTCAAAAGTAAGGCTGAGACCGATGATCGAACCAATCGTCATCAACAGCAGTGCGTGATATTTTTCTTCGCCTTTCTCATCAGCCATATATTCCACTGAAAAGAGAGCCACCATTAGCCCCAGAAATAGAACTACTGCCGTCATGATCAAGCCGATGCCATCCAACATCAAGCTAATCTCACCGATTTGTGAGAATACCCCGCTCGACCTGAGGGCTGCATCCACGACAAGATAAAATAACCCAATTTCAACCAGAATGAAAAATATGGTAAGCGCTCTTGAGATGCTGATTCCGTGGAAACTGCCTTTTATCAGCGAAATTCTACCGACCAGGTACACAATCACTGCTGCCAGAAAAGGCAGAATAATCATACTGTGGAAGATAAAGTTGGTTTCCATGTCAGCCTCCCACCACAAGCATCACGAACAGAATAATCAGAGAGGCGCCTATCGCCAGCACATTCCAATTCAATATCCCGGTTTGTGTTCCGCGTAAGGCTTCAGCAATATTGTTGATGACTTCAACAAACGCATTGTTCAAGTACTCAAAGCCAAAACTCTTTTCAGAAGCCCAGCGCAGACTGCGAAACCCATTATTCAATCCGCGCAGCTTGCCCCGCATAGCATAAACGAGAACCCCCAATCCCACCATGCCGAGAGCCGCCAGCGTTGGCAGGGTAATTACCTCGTGGAACAATGCATTAAGCGAAACCGCTTCGATTCCGTGAAATGGCAATGATTTTTCGCCCAACAACACTGAAAACGGATAAACCACCAGCCAGCTAACCAATGTGGCTGCAGCCAAAAGCAGCAACGGAATTTTCATGCCCCAGCCGATTGGGTGAACAAGATAATCTGAACGCGGTTTGCCAAAAAAGACCAACCAGACGCACCGTGTGGTATAAAGCGCAGTTAAACCAGCGACGAGCAGCATCATGAAATACAGCCATGCGGGACCGCTTTTCAACCCTGCTTCGAGAATGATTTCCTTACTCCAGAAGCCGTTTAGAATCGGCACACCGCTGAGCGCCAGTGCCCCGATGATGAAAACCCACTTGACCAGCGGCATTTTCTTGCCCAGCCCTCCCATTTCTCGCATATCGCGTGTAGCAATCGTGTGAATCACCGCGCCTGCCGCAAGAAATAGTAGCGCTTTAAAAATCGAATGACTCAATAAATGGTATTGACTGGCGAAAACGCTGCCGGCGCCGATGGCGTAGATCATAAATCCCAATTGCCCCACCGTAGAGTAAGCCAACACTCTTTTTAGATCATGTGCGGTTAAGGCCATAATTCCAGCCATGATCGCTGTGAGCGTGCCAACCGCCATGACAGTTTCGCGCCAGTAAATAACCTCCTGAAAGGCAGGGTAAAAACGCGCCAGCAGATACACACCAGCGTTTACCATAGTGGCTGCGTGAATCAGCGCACTGATCGGAGATGGCGCTTCCATGGCATCGGGCAGCCAGGTTTGGAAGGGAAACTGAGCCGATTTTGCTGCAGCCGCAATCAGAAAACCAAATCCGATAAAGGCTAAAATATTTTCCGGCAAAGTTCCGTAAACAGCCAGGAAATTGTTGATATCGAAGCTACCTGTGTAAGCAAAGATGATCAAGGCGCCAGCAAGCAAGCCAACACCGCCAAAGGTGGTGATGAGCAAGGCTTTAATTCCGCCACGCACTGCTTTAGGATCATCATTATGAAAAGCAATCAAGCCGTATGAGCATAGCGCGGTAATCTCCCAAAAAAAGAAAACCAACAGCAAATTGCTTGAAAGCACCAACCCAACCATAGCGCCAATAAAAAACAGGATCAGCGCATAGTACCTGCTGAGAGAAGCCTCACCTTTCATGTAGCTGGTAGAGAAGACCACCGCCAAACTGCCGATTACCGTGGCAATAATGCTCAAAGTAATTCCCAAGCCGTCTGCAATAAAGGTAAAGTCGCCAAAGGCTCCGCCTACAGGTATGCTGAAGGCAGTTTGGCTATCCGCATGCGGAATCAACAGGAAAGAAGCTCCAGCAGCGATGATTGAAACGCCAACAGCCAGCCAATGCAATATTTTTTCATGTTTGTCGCCCACCAGCCAAACAAGCAAGGCGCCGATCCAAGGAACACCGATGAGAACACTAATCAGGGTGATGATCATGGGCTACCTCTTCAGATTGGAAATGGATTTGACATCAAGCGATCCAGTTTTAAGCCGAATCTGAACTGCCAATGCCAACCCAATGACTGCAACAATCGTATCTGCCACGATCACAGTAAGCGCCATTGTTTGGGCTGTGTTCATTCTTCCGGTGATATGCCCCGCGAGAATAAACGCCACCACAGCCGCCTTGACCAATAGCTGAAGCCCAACGACCACTTTAATCAAGTTGCGGGTAATCAGCAGACAGTAAAAACCTGCGCCTGCAAGACACAAAAGCGTTATGAGAACAATAACAGGAACCGACAAGCTCATTCTGATTTCTCCTTGCTGACCGGAGCCGTTTTATCAGCCAACAACCCTATTACCCCCAACACTCCCGAAAAGATGAGAACCACCTGAAGAAGGATATCCACATAGCGGACTTCCCACAGAATCGCAGATTTGCCAGGGGTTATCATGACCTCCTGAGCGGCGCTCGGATCACGCAGCAGTAAAACCAAACCGAGCGCAAGCGCCAGCACGATGGCAAAAATCGCCACTGGTTGAGGGATGAGTGTTTTTAATCGGGTAATATCTTCGCCTGCGATGTTGATGGCAAAGACAAATAGAATCGTCACCAGCCCGGCGCCTACGCTCAACTCGATAACAGCAATGTGCGGAGCCCCTAACATATAGATCAGCACCGCTACCAGGGCACTGGTTAGCGCCAACCAGATAGCCGAAATCAGAAGCCGCCGTGAGAAGATGGTAAATAAGGCGCATGCGAAAATTCCCACGCCAACGATGAGATAAAAAACCATTAAAACCTCCAACGCGCCTAACTTGGGTTAATTAACATTAGTTATAAACCATTTTAACCAAGTTTGAGATTTGATGCGTATTTTTAAGAATGTTGAAAACTGATTCATGATTGTCTGAAAGACATTCCAATCAGTTCGCTGTTGTTTGGCCACTAAAAGGCTGCCTTTGTAGAAATCGGAGTCTTGGCATAGGCATGCGTATACCAACAATTTTTGAAGGTGTATAATAGCCTATCAAGCGGTGCGCACAACTAAAACCCCGACAAAGGGTTTTTAATATCAGCATGCTGAAGCGCACCAAAGCACATGTAGAACTTAAAACAAGCTGAACAAAAGAATCCTTATTATGTCGAGGTTTTTATGAAACGAGCAGTGAGTATCAGCCTGGGTTCTTCAACCCGCGACAAAGCCGTCGAGATCAATATTCTTGGTGAAACCGTCAGTATCGAACGCATCGGCACAAATGGCGATTTCAACAAAGCCGTCGCCATGTACCAAGAGCTGGATGGAAAGGTAGATTGTTTTGGTGTAGGCGGCGCTCTCCTTGGTTTCATGGTTGCCAATACCTGGCGACCAATGCATTCGGTGCTGCCATTGATAAAAAATGTGCACCATACCCCTGTGGTGGATGGCACCGGGTTGAAAATGACGCTGGAAAATAAAATTACCAAAGTCGTCAATGAAGCGCTGCCGGGTTACATTAAGGAAAAACGCGCTTTCATTGCCGCAGGTCTCGATCGTTGGGGTACATCAAAAGCCTTAATAGATGATGGCTACGAATGTGTTTTTGGTGATGCCATGTTCGCCCTCAACTGGAATTTACCCATTCGTGATGAGAAATCCCTCGTCCGCCTGGCGAACACTCTTTTGCCAATCGTAACCCGCCTGCCTTTTAGTTGGATTTATCCGCTCGGAGAAAAACAGCTTGAAAGAGAACCGAAATACAGCGATTATTTTGAATGGGCAACAGTGGTTGCCGGCGATTGTCATTACCTTTGGCGTCACATGCCAGACCGCTTGCCCGATCGGCTGGTCATCACGAACACAACCACAACCAGCGATCAGGAATTCTTCAAATCAGCCGGGATTAAATATCTCGTGACCACCACACCGATTATTGATGGACGGTCATTCGGCACTAACATGATTGAAGCTGCCATTATCGCTGCGCTTGGCAGAAAAGAACCCGTAGATTATGGCAACCCTGGCGTTTATTTTGAACTTATGAAAGAAACGATTGAACAAATTCCCTTGAGCCCTGAGATTAAGGAGCTGTAAATGGATGCTCTCGTTCTCGCTGGTGGAGGTGTGAACCCTGCAGACCCCATCTACCAGATTAATAATAAACTTCCTAAATCCTTAACCCCGATCGCTGGCAAGCCAATGGTTCAATGGGTGTTGGACGCCCTCTCAGGGGCTGCTTCAATTAATCAAATCTTCGTGATTGGTTTGGATGAATCTTCGGGGTTAACCAGCACTAAGCCCCTTACCTATCTCTCTGAAGCTGGTTCAATATTTGAGAACATTATTAACGGCGCTGCGTACTCCATCAAGGCAAATCCCGAAGATTCGCATTTGCTTACGGTCTCTTCTGACTTACCTACCCTCACTTCACCCATTATCGACTTCTGCATCCAAATGTATGGCGACCTGTCGCTGGATATTTATTACGCAGTCATAGAAAGGGAAACGATGGAAAAGCGTTTCCCTGGGTCAAAGCGCACATACATTAAAGTTAAAGACGCAGAGATATGCGGCGGGGATGCCAATTGCATTCGCAAAGAAGCTGCTCTTAACCCCGATGGCATTTGGACAGAAATAATTCGGCAGCGTAAAAACCCGCTCAAACAGGCTTCCATCATCGGCTGGGGCACGCTTTTCGGTCTATTGCTTGGCACATTGACACTGGATGAAGCCGTGCAGCGGGTTTGCAAGCGGCTTGGAATTAGCGGAAAAGCTATAATTATGCCCTACGCTGAAATTGGCATGGACGTGGATAAACCCTTTCAACACAAAATTGTCGAAGAAGACCTATTGCGGGTAACTAATTGATGTGGTTTGAGCGACTGCTGCAAAAAGATATTGAACTCACCAATCGGCTGCGGTTAACCAACCCCAAGTCTCGCTTGAAACCCTTCGCAATCTTCCTCGCGCATTCGGGTGATTCCTGGTTCATTCTGTTGGCGCTGCTCGTGATCTGGCTGCTCAGCGATGGGCACTGGCACAGGTTGTCAGCGCTCATGGCGCTCGGCTCGACTGCCCTGGCAGTCATCGTTCTGCTGATTAAGTTCACAATTAAACGCCGCCGCCCTGAGGGTCAATGGGGCGCAATATACCGTAACACCGACCCGCATTCGTTCCCCTCCGGTCATGCTGCCAGAACAGCGATGCTCGCGGTTATTGCAGTGGCACTCGGACCAGCCTGGTTTGCTATAGTCATGGCGCTTTGGGCGCCTTTGGTTAGCCTGGCACGTGTTTGGATGGGAGTGCATTATCTCTCAGATGTAATCGCCGGCATCCTGTTGGGCTGCCTTGCCGGCATTGTCCTGCTGCAGTTTGCACCCTGGCTGCAAACCCTTTTTCCTTTTCTTTTTTAGCCTGCTTTCGGCTTTGCGCTGGTTCAACCTTGTCAAATCAATTTGGCTGAGGTATTCTTATTCGCGGGAGTGGTTGAGTCCCGGTGGATTCTCCGGTCTTCAAAATCGGTGGCGGGTCGCGATGCGGGCCGCGGTGGGTTCGACTCCCATCCATTCCCGCCTGGTATTAATATCGGAGCCTGCATGGATTATCTTGATTCTTCGGTACAGCT
>JAGOVY010000063.1 GCA_018060515.1 Anaerolineaceae bacterium
CGGATTATCGAACACAATCAATCCAACCTCCTCCTTGATCAGCATGGGATTGTGGATGCCCGGCTACAAACCGCTGCCCAAAACGATCTTAAACGCGCCTTTCAGGAGATCCGCTCATTTACTCAATACCTAAAGCGTGTTGACCTAGAATTTTTGGCTTTAGGGTTGGATTGACCCCTTGTAGTTTTTCCCCAATTTCATTGTTATAATCCAATACATTATGGCAAATAAACTCACGCGCAGAGATTTTCTCAAGCTCGGTGCTCTTGGGCTGGCCAGCCTTGCATTCAGACGCACAAATGATTTTGGTGAACTTGAAAACGCTGAAAGCATCGCTCGCGTTGCCATTGATGCCAGCCAGACCGTAAGTGTTTACAGTCAGCCTGATGACACCAGCACAATCAAGTTCCAGCGCTACCGCGATGATATCGTAAACGTGTACCACGAAGTCATTTCAGACAAAAGCCCAAAGTACAACCCGCTTTGGTACCGTGTATGGGGAGGGTACATCCATTGTGCCCATATGCAGCGGGTTCAGGTCAAGCTTAACCCGGTACCAAACGAACTGAGTGAAGGTCTTCATCTGGTCGAAATAACGGTTCCGTACACCCAGAGCTATTTGCAGAGAACACCCGGGGCTTGGACGCCAATTTACCGCCTCTATTACAATTCGGTACATTGGGTTTCTGAAATCGTTGAAGGCCCAGACGGAACTCCCTGGTATCGCATTAAAGACGAACTGATTGGATACGACAGTTTAAATTACTATATTCCCGCGAAACATGCCCGCCTGATTCAGCCAGAAGAAACTGCTCCGATTTCACCTGATGTTAACCCCGATAAAAAATATATTGAGGTTTCTCTCGCCGATCAGGAGTTAATTGCCTTCGAGGAAGGGCGCATCGTTATGCGCACTAAGATTTCATCAGGCTTGGATTACAGCCCTCCCGGAGAAATTCCCTGGAAGACTCCCACCGGCAGATTCAACGTGCAAACGAAAATGCCCTCCAAACACATGGGAGGCGCCGAACTCACCGATAGTCTTGAAGCCTACGTCATTCCCGGCGTTCCCTGGGCTGCTTTTTTTGAGCCTGAAAACGGTGTTGCATTTCACGGCACTTATTGGCACCAAAATTTCGGCATCCCTATGAGTCACGGCTGCATCAACATGCGCACCGAAGAAGCGCTCTGGTTATTCCGCTGGACTACACCTGTGGCAGATACGACCAAGATGACCTCAATCGGTTATGGCACTCAGGTGCATGTCTACTGATCATCTAAATATTCGTAACCCACTGGTACTTTATTTGCAATAAACGCCGCAAAAACCCGGTTGCCAAACAGCCGTCCCTTTCGCGTTAACCGCAATCGCTCTCCATTACTCTCTTCGAGCAAACCTTCGTATGTTAAGCGCCTGATTTGACATGCAAATACATCGTGCACATCAACTCCATAACGGTTACGAAATGCTTGAAATGAGAGACCCTCATCAGTCATGCGCAGAGCAACCATTAAATTCTCTTGCATCATTTCCCATTTTGATAAGCGAGTAATTTCGTTGGCTGCAGGGCTGGCTGGAAAACCTGGTGTCGTCATCAGCTTGAGTTGATTGAGGTAAGCCGGAATCGCGGGAGTGTTAACCATCCTCATATTTCCCCAAAAACCATGCGCGCCAGCGCCGAAACCAAGGTAAGGCAGGTAGCGCCAATATTGCAGGTTGTGTTGGCTGCGTGCGGAGGGGTGCTTCGCCCAATTTGAAATTTCATACTGAGAATAGCCGTTATTTTCAAGATATGCCATCGCGTACTCATACATATCGGCAGCAAGGTCATCATCCGGCTCTGAAATAATCCCCCTGTCTGACCAGAATTTCAGGCGTGTGCCTTCTTCGAGAATTAACGAGTAGATAGAAAAATGGTCAACACTCAAGGTCAGTGCAAGCTCAAGGGTACGCTTCCAGCTTTCAAGGCTTTGTCCAGGTATGCCAAAGATTAAATCAAGGTTAATGTGGTCAAAGCCAGCTTTTCTGCAGGCATGTAATGCTGCCAACAAAGATTCATTTTTATGTCGTCGATCTAATACCTTCAAGTCAAATGGAGATGCGGACTGCATCCCCAGGCTGACGCGCGTGAAGCCGGCGTCTTTATAGGCTAGAATGGACTCTAAAGTTACAGTCTCGGGGTTGGCTTCCAATGTGATTTCAGCATCTGGAGAGAGGGTGGCGTGTTGTTGGATTGTTTGGAAAATTGAACGGTATTGATCTGGCGTTACTAAAGAAGGTGTTCCTCCGCCAAAGAAAATCGTGGTAACCTTCAAGGAGTCATGAACCTGTGATAGTACGTTTTCGACTTCGCAGCAGATTGCCTTGACATATGCGGGGATGTGGCTTTCCATGCCCGCATATGTGTTAAAATCACAATATCCGCATCGGCGGAGACAAAACGGAATGTGAAAATATAAACTGGATTCCATATATTTACGGTTAGAATAACACAATCTTTAATTGATGCAAAGGAAAGGGTGTTTAACTGAAAAACTTTCAGCAACCATTCTTGTAAAAAAACATGGCTAAAGAAACCACAAACTCAACACCGAAAACATGTCCAACCTGTGGCACCAGGCTGAGCGAAAACGCCACGCGCTGCCTTGTTTGCGGAAGAACTTTTACTCCCTCAACAACGAAGAAGGAAGAAACCAGTCCGGTTCAAAGTCCCAAATTGCCTCAGTTGAAAATCAGCCTTCCTGCTGCTATCGCCATCGTCATTTTAGTTCTCGGGCTGGGTGCAGCGTTGATTTTCGTCGTATTGCAAACTACTGGAAGAGTGACTACACCAACAGCCACACCTACCATAACCACCACACCGACGTTGACGCTCACACCCACCACAACTTTCACTCCTACGCTCGGACCAACCGCCACACTCGAACCACCGCGTGAATACGTGGTGAAAGAAGGCGATCTCTGTAGTTCCATCGCATTTAACTTTGGCGTTTCTATTCAAAGCATCGCCACACTCAACAACCTGCCTCCAGATTGTGGGGTACTGTACCCCAACATGACCTTGAAAATCCCCCATCCAACCCCCACCCCCACTGCCCAACCAACAGCCACACTGAGCGCGGCTGAAGCCACGCAAATGGCTTGCGGTGTGGTTCAATACCAGGTTACAGATACTGATACCTTAAGCTCCATTTCGTTAAACTACAACATCAGCGTTGAATCAATCAAGAATTTCAACGCATTGACTTCAGATATCGTGTATGCCGGCATGACCCTCAACCTGCCGCTGTGTGAGCGAATGCCGACTCAGGGGCCAACCCCTACGGCGACGCTGTTACCGCCCTACCCAGCAGCAAACTTGCTCCTGCCAGAAGATGGCGGCGTATTTACCAATGTCAATGACCCGATTGTGCTGCAATGGTCTTCAGTAGGCACCCTGCTCACTACTGAAACCTATCAGATCACCATTGAGGATGTAACATCCGGTGGCGCAAATCGTCTTGTTTCGTACACAAATGAAACCAAGTTCAGCGTTCCCACAAGCCTTCGCCCGCTCGACAACACCTTCCACATTTTCCGTTGGTCAGTGGTAGTCGTGCGCAGCACAGGTACCTCCGCAGATGGGCAGCCTCAATACACCACTCATGGCATTACCAGCCTTGAACGAGTTTTCGGTTGGTCAGGAGTAGCTGGCGGCGTAACACCAACGCCATAAAATTCAACCGCCCTTCTTTGACAATAGAAGGGCGGTTCTTTTTTAACAAAGCATTACTATGAGGTTTTGTGAGAAAGATAGCGGTCAGCCGCAATTGCAGCAGCGGCACCCATCCCGGCTGAGGTAACAACCTGTTTAAAATTGGCATCAGCGGCTTCGCCGCAGGCATAAACGCCATCAACACTGGTAAGCATGTTTTTATCAACCACCAAATAGCCGTTTGAATCCATTTCCAGTTGACCAGCGTAGGGTTGATTATTCGGTGAATGTCCAATGAATACAAATACACCATCTGTTTTCAGCTCGGTTGTTTCTCCGCTTTTCAAGTTTTCTACTGAAACGGATGTAACCTTATCGCTGCCGTTAATCGCTTTAACCACCGAATCCAATATAAACGTAATCTTCGGGTTCTCGTAGGCGCGTTTCTGCAATAAAGCCCCCGCCCTGAACGTATCACGGCGATGAACCACAGTAACCTTAGCTGCAAATCTGGTTAAGAAGTTCGCTTCTTCCAAAGCGCTGTCACCACCACCTACAACTACAACCTCTTTTTCCTTAAAGAACCAGCCATCACAGGTGGCGCAGTAAGAAACGCCTTTACCGGTAAGTTCTTTTTCCCCTTGAACATTGAGCAGTACCGGGCTTGCACCTGTAGCAATAATCACAGTTTCACTAAGGTATTCCTTAGAATAAGTCTTCACCCGCAACGGTTTGGTGCTGAAGTCAACTGACATAACGGTGTCATACTCAATTCTGGCGCCGAATCTCTCGGCTTGTTTTTGGAAAAGAGTTCCGAGTTCAGTCCCGCTTATCCCATCAGGAAAACCCGGGTAATTTTCGATGATATCGGTAAGTGATGCTTGTCCACCTGGCTGCATGCCAGAAAACACCAATGGATTAAGGCCGGCACGAGCGCTATACAACGCTGCTGAAAGCCCAGCCGGACCGGAACCCAGAATAATTACTGATTCGATTGTTTGATTTGCTTCCATATTCTCCTATTACTCAGTTACTGCCTGATCTGTAATCGTTAATGCCTGGTCAATTATCTCCATCCCCTCAGCTAACTGATCTTCAGTGATAATCAGCGGCGGGATGATGAGAATCATATTCCAATGTGTATATAGATAAAGCCCCTTGTCGAGCATATAGCGGCGCAGAGCGATCATCTCAGGGCTGTTGCTGCCAAATGGCGCCATCGGTTCTCTTGTGAGGCGGTTTTTCACCAACTCAATGCCAGCGAAAAGCCCAATTGAGCGAACATCGCCTACGCTGGGGTGCTTTTCTTTAAGGTCTTGCAGCATTCTCTTTAATACCACCCCGCTTGCCTTAGCTTTCTCCACCAGTCCATCCTGTCGCATCACCTCAATCACCGCCAGCGCCGCGGCAAGCGAAATCGGATGCCCATTGTAGGTCAGCCCACCTTCGTAGACTTTGTTGTCAAACGTGGCCGCGATTTCTGGTTTCATCGCCAACACGCCCAAAGGGGCATATCCTGATGTGAGGCCTTTAGCCATCGTCATCATATCCGGAACCACATTCCAGTGATCTACTGCAAACCATTCACCAGTCCTGCCAAAGCCGCACATGACTTCGTCTGTAACCATCAAAATGTTGTAGCGATCGCATAGCTCGCGTACGCCACTGATGTAACCATCAGGTGGAATAATTATCCCGTTGGTTCCCGTTACAGTTTCGAGCAAGATGGCAGCTATGGTGTGAGCGCCTTCATATTGGATGATTTCTTCAAGGTGGTTCAAGTAATCTTGAGCAAACTCTTTTTCGCTAATCTCTGGGTGATTTCTGTGCAGCGTTGAGCGGTACTGGTATGGGTCAAGGAAATGAACCACACCCGGCATCACCGCAGGCTCCCACATTTGCCGCCGCGGATCCCCCGTCAGCGCCATGGCGCCGAAAGTTGCGCCGTGGTAAGAGCGGTACCTCGTGAGGATTTTTTGTTTGCCTGTATAGGCGCGCGCCATTTTGATTGCATTTTCGTTGGCATCAGCACCGCCCAGCGTAAACAGGAACTTGTTTAAATTACCTGGCAGAATCTCCGTCAGTTTTCGCCCAAGCAGCGCTTTAGGTTTGGTGGCAAAGGGCGCGCCAGCGAACGGGAGTTCTTGCGCCTGGTCGCAGATGGCTTTAATGACCCGCTCATCGCCATGCCCAATATTCACGCACATCACCATTGAGTTGAAATCCAGGTACCTTTTCCCGCTCACATCCCAAAAGTACACACCTTTGGCTGATTTGAGTGGAATCGGCTTTATCTGAGACTGCGCTGACCATGTCCAAAAATTGTGTTCAAGCGAAAGGTTGAGAATTTCTGAATCAGGAATATCGATCATCGCTCCCTCGATCGTTATATTATCGTTCTTTCAATATCCTATCATACTATTTTATTGGCCGCAGCATTTTTATGGTAAATTGTAGACAAGATGGAAAATGGAATGAGTTATGATCTATCGGATGAGGTACTTCATGGAATCAACTTGATTAATCATGGCGAGTACTTTGAGGCTCATGAAATCCTTGAATCTGCCTGGGGAAAAGAGACGCGCGCGCCTCGCCGCATGCTCCAGGGTTTGATACAGGTAAGTGTGATGTTGCATCACCTCGAACGCGAAAATCTCAACGGAGCTGCCAAACTCGCGCAGCGCTCGCTGGCTAATCTGCAGCCTTTCAAAGAATTGCAAACTCCTTTGGATATCTCCCGCTTGATTGAGGATGTTGCTTCACTGTCTGCCAGAATCCAAGCAGGTGAGACTGCCGAAAAACTGAAGTATCTTGTGAATACGTTCCGTGTGTCTATGGAACCAACGCATCCCTGAGGGAGCGGAATGGTCAATCCTCAACCAGAATCACTCTGGCAGGCGCACCGTCTCCGTTGGCTAGCTTGAGCGGTAGGCAGTAAAGCGTGTACTTTCCCGGTTCAACAGCCGAAAGGTCTAACCCTTCAAGTATGATTACTTTCTCGCTCAACAATGCCAGGTGCGTGGGTCTGCTTTGTTTAAAAGGCGCAATTGAAAGATAATCGATTCCCACCAGTTTTACCCCCAGCTCAACCAATGCCGTTGCGCCATCTTCGGCAAGGCCGACAAAACCGGGTTCAAAAACTTCATTCTCTTTTAGCCAATAGCGCGAGTTACGTGTTTTAAACAACACTCGTTCGGTTCCAGGTTTAATTGCCAACCCATGTATTTCGCTTGCAGTAATCTCTTCAACATCATCGGGCAGCTGCACTACAATCGCTTCACCGATCAGTACATTCAAAGGCAGTGTCTCGACTGAGTTCTCACCGGGGATGAAGTGACAGGGAGCGTCAACATGTGTGCCGGTGTGTACTGCCATGCCTAAATAGGTTACATTGGCATTTTCGCCATCTTCTATCTTGCTCACCCGATAAATATCAACTTCCGGTTCTCCCGGCCAAACCGCCATCCCTGATCGAAGAGTAACCGAAATATCATTTATTTTCATTTTTCCTCCTGAGGCTTACCCTAAACATCTCATCAAGCAGTTGAACCCGTTGTTCTTCTGTCATGGGGGTCGGTTTGGACCAGTCCACCAGATTTGCAGTTAACAAAACGGTATTGATGTACTCTCCGTCATAAATGATGTGACGGTCAATAAACTCCTGCCGTTGATGATCCAGCATCTGGTCAAAAAGGAAATTGCCCAACCCGTAATGGATAAAATTATCGCCTACGAATTCGAAACCCATCGGCCGGTGCGCTTGTGACCCCTGGACAATATCGGAACCTGCACCAGCGGCCAGCTGAAAATCAAGACTGAGTTTTTCATAGTACATCGTGTTTTCAACCTCTGCATGCTGGAAAGTCGTGATAACCACATAGCCTTGATTTTTAAGCTCTTCGATTTTCGCGGTGAGATAATCCATATCACAACGGGCACCGCCGGGCCTTTCTTCATTCGCAAAGACAGATTCAGGACCAACGGCATTACAGCCGATAAAAGCCACTCGATTGCCGTTATGTTCAAGGAAGACCGGGCTTCTTGCAGCAGAGGCGTCGACACCGGCAGCGTAAAAAAGCCAGCCATGGTCATTATAAACATCAAAAGTATGAAGAATACTCTCCCTGCCGGCATCATTGATGTGATTACCTGACATCTCAACTACATCAACCCCGATTAATCCCAACACCTCAATCATATAGGTCGGTGTACAAAAAACAAGATTAGAGGAAAACTGATCCCCTACCGGGCAGTCATCAACTAACGGGGTTTCACTGCTGACGTGAGTGATGTCAGCATCCACAAACCAATGTTTCACTGCTTCTATGGGATACTCCAGGCTGTTTACCTTAATTTTATAAGCCAGCACACGCGTGATGGCGGTTACGCCTGTCATCATCACTACGGTCATCTTACTTTCATCACGATTGGTTACAGGTATCGACACTTGGAATTGTTGTTGTATTCCATCAAGCGATAAAGCATGCTCTGCTTGTGAAAACAAATCGAAATTTACCGTTAAGAAATAATTTTCGACTTCCATTGGCTTGTCGAGCGGGCTGATTCCATCAATGGAAAGAACCTTCCAGCGAGGGGCGATTGCTTCAAAAGGCAGAATCGCCAGCGTTGTGAGGTTCAACTCGCAGTAATCGAGCAGGGCATCTGCAGCAAGAACTTTTACATTCTCGCTCGCCTCTCCCCAAACACTGCTCAACAAATCATAGGTATCTTGATCCATCACCATAAACCGATAGATCTCATCCGATAAAGTGTTGTGCCAAATTTTGATCAACTCATCAGAAGCGAGATTGTCTTTGATCGTAAAAAATGGCACAGCAGCGCTGAAAACCCGGGTTGCGGTAAAAAGCGGAGATGAATTTCTTTCACCTTTGACGGGTTCAAAAACAAGGTTGGCGCTCTCACGATCCTCGCTTGTGATTAAGCCGTCCATGCTGCTAATCGCCTCGACCCAATCAGCAGGCAACCCTGGAGCGAGGTAAAGAAGCGAAGCTTGGGCTGTCGGTGTGATTTGAATCTCAGGCGTGGGCTCGGGGCTGAAAGGTGTATTAACACGCTGCACTGTAAAAGGGGTATTCACAGAACAGGCTGAGGTAAAAATCAATAAAAGCGCCGCTATACCCATGAAAATTTCGTATTGTTTACGCAAATCTTTTCTCCGCAGTGATATTTTCAACCGAATTATAAGCGTCTTTAGAAAGCAAAACAACACGATCAAAGATGATAGTTCCTGATAGTTTGGCAGGATATAATTTCAATAGATCACATCACGAGGAATTGTATGAGACAAGTTGCGGTAATTGGTATCGGACAAACGAAGATTGATGAACACTGGGATAAATCGCTCAGAGAGCTCGCCGGTGATGCAGCCCTTGCAGCGCTGCACGATAGCGGGCTGCAGAAGGTGGATGCGGTTTACGTTGGCAATATGATGTCAGGCTCTGCGAATCACCAGCAGCATCTTGGTGCCTATCTGGCAGATTGGATCGGGGTTCGCGGTGCAGAAGCCATCAGGTTGGAAGCTGCCTGTAGTTCAGGTGCCGCCAGCTTCCGCACAGCCGTAATGGCTGTCGCTTCTGGTCATATCAACTCAGCACTGGCCGTTGGGGTTGAAAAAATGACAGATTCTCCCTTGCACGAAATCACAGCACAGCTTGCCACCGCTGCCGACGCTGAATGGGAGTCTGCCAACGGACTTTCCTTTGTTTCGCTGAACGCTCTCTTGATGCGGCGTTATATGCACGAATATGGCTGGGAAAAAGAGCACTTTGCGCCTTTTGCTGTAAATGCTCATGCCAATGCGCAGCACAATCCTTATGCCCGCTTTCACGACCGTGTGACGGTAGAGGGCTACCTCAAAGCTTCCATGATTACGGACCCGATTAATCTTCTGGATGCATCGCCAACAGGAGACGGGGCTGCTGCTGCGGTAATCGTTCCGTTGGAGATGATCGCAAGCTCACGCAAAATCATCCGTGTGGCAGCCTCTGCCGGCGCCACAGATACGCTCGCAGTGCATCATCGTAAAGACCCACTCTTCCTAAAAGCAGCCTACAATTCATCAGCCAAGGCTTATAACCAGGCTTCGCTCACACCAAAAGACATTGACTTTTTCGAATTACATGACGCGTTTTCTATCATGGCAACCCTGTCGCTTGAAGCCAACGGTTTTGCTGAACGAGGGCAAGGCCCGCGGTTGGCGCTCGATGGTGAGATTCTGCCCACAGGCAAGATTCCAATTGCCACCCGCGGCGGCCTCAAAGCACGGGGGCATCCGGTTGGCGCAACCGGTATGTATCAGATTGTTGAGGTTGTGCAGCAGCTGCGCGGAGAAGCAGCCGGTTCACAGGTAGAGGGTGCCACAACAGGCATGAGTCAGAATATCGGTGGCAGTGGCTCAAATATCATTACCCACATTTTTTCGACCGTCCATTAACCTTTTCGCTCCTCCCAATCCATACTCCAATCATGTTTCCTGATATGATTGGAGTAGTTTATATGCCAAAGATGATTACGCGTGACCAATTAGACAATTACCAGAAGGTAACTTTCCGCACCGCGCCAGGGTTGCAGCTTACCTCACCAGAAGAAGCGTTGGAGTTTGTAAATCAACGTGGTTTCATCTTTTTTTGGCCGGTTAAAAACACCCTTTTCCCCAGCCTGTGGACGTCTGTGGCTGGCAGCCGGCCAGTGGCAGATGAGCACGATGACCCTGGCCACATCACCTGGGGTTGGAAAGATTCAATGCTCGATAAAAGGGTTTGGTATTACGCCAGAGTGCTGAGACGTAAAAACACGTTGATTTCACTTGAGGCTGCCAAGTTCTTTTATACACTTTCTCCTAATTATGGCGAACCAGAAGCAGACATGCTGCTCGAATACGCTGAAGGCAAAATTCCACTGGAAGTCAAACTAATCTTCGAGGCACTCTCCCGCAATGGTCCGCTCGACACACTTTCACTGCGTAAAGCAGCACATCTGACAAGCCCTGAGTCGCAATCACCTTTCAACCGTGCCTTGGATCTGTTGCAGGCTCAATTTCGGGTAATTCCGGTAGCGATTAGCGAGGCTGGCGCCTGGAAATACGCCTTTGTGTACGACCTGACTCATCGGTATTACCCTGATATTGTTGAAAGCGCACGTTTTTTAACCGAAAAGCAGGCAATGGAACAGATCCTGAACTGGTATTTCCGATCGCTCGGTGCGGCAAACCTGAAACAAGTGGTTAGTTTTTTCAGATGGAATGCCGACTTGACCCAGCAGACGCTCGACCGGCTGACAACCTCTGGTTTTCTCTCCAGCGAAATCAGTATTGAAGGCATCAACAGTTCAGCCTATTGTTTAAGAATCTTACAAGATGATGGCATGTAGAAACCGCTGTGTAATTCTGCATCTCCGGATATAATTCATCATATCTGTACAATCCCACGACTCAAGGAGCCGCCCGATGGAATTTCACATTTCCAGAAGAGCTCGAGAAAAATTTGAATTTGACGATACCCTCTTTACTTACAATGGAAGTGTCATCTTTGCAAACTTCCATGCCGCGCGGAAATTTGCACATAAATTGAATTCAAAGCGTGATTTGGCTTCTTACCCTGAAAGCGCGGCGAAAGCCAGCCACATCAACGCCATGGGGCTGATTGATGAAATTTTCCACCATATTTTTCAGCTTTATAAAGAACGCAAGAACCCTCAAATCCTTACCCAGGCATACGCCTTCCTTGCACAACATTTGCCTCCTGCATCTCTCGATTCCTTCCTTGAACTGTTTATCAAGGAGTTTCCACCCAGCGAGGTATTCAAGAAACAAACCGATGCGAAGTCATATCTGGCTGGCCAGACAGATGGCAAACCGAACCGCGAATTGCTGCTCGAAGAACTGGTGATGCTATGGCTGGCATTGGAAAATCCCGCGCTTGAAAACTATCGGGAACTTTTTTCAGAAAAAACCCTCACTGAAGACATTCGCTACAAGCAGATAATCGCAGAAATCAACAACTTCTTCGCCTTGCAGCCACCTTTTGGACCAAAGAACCTGCCGCTGACGCAAATGCTGCGCATGCCCGCCATTGCGGTACCCGATTCCATTACTGGTCAGCTCGAGTATATTCGCGAACACTGGGCTTTGCTGCTGGGAGATTATTTGTATCGGCTGCTGAGCAGCCTTGATTTGATCAATGAGGAGACGAAGCTGCATTTTTCCGGTCCAGGAATCACCCCCATTCCGGTTTATGACCACGATGAGTTCGTTCGTGCCGGCGGATCAAATACCGATATCGAATCCTTCAGTAAAGATCGAGAATGGATGCCTCGCCTGGTGCTGATTGCCAAGAATAGTTACGTGTGGCTCGATCAGCTAAGCAAGAAATACCAACGCGAAATTAACCGTTTAGATCAAATCCCGCAATCAGAACTCGATACCCTCGCCCGCTGGGGTATCACCGGATTATGGTTGATAGGGTTGTGGGAGCGCAGCCCGGCTTCAGCCCGTATTAAACAGCTTTGCGGCAATCCAGAAGCGATTTCATCCGCCTATTCCTTGCATTCTTATCAGATTGCCGCTGACCTTGGCGGCGAATCAGCTTATGAAACCCTGCGCGACAACGCTGCTCGTGCAGGCATCAGGCTTGCGAGTGACATGGTTCCCAACCACATGGGCATCGATTCCGATTGGGTTATTCACAACCCTGAGCGCTTTCTGGCATTAGATTATTGCCCTTATCCTTCGTACTCCTTTAATGGTGAAAATCTTTCTTCTGACCCCAACGTTCAGATTCAAATCGAAGATCATTATTATGACCGCACTGATGCGGCTGTGGTGTTTAAACGGCAAGATCTGCATAGCGGTCAGGTCAAATATATCTATCACGGCAACGACGGTACATCAATGCCCTGGAACGATACAGCACAGCTCAATTATCTCAACCCAGCCGTCCGCGAAGCGGTCATCCAGACCATCCTCGAAGTCGCTCGCCGCTTCCCCATCATCCGCTTTGACGCCGCAATGACGCTTGCTAAAAAGCATTTTCAACGTCTCTGGTTTCCCCAACCCGGCACCGGAGGAGCCATTCCCTCACGGTCTGACCACAGCATGACCATGGATGAGTTCAACCAGGCCATGCCGCTGGAGTTTTGGCGTGAGGTGGTCGATCGAGCTGCGATTGAAGCTCCCGACACCCTCTTGCTCGCTGAGGCTTTCTGGCTGATGGAAGGTTATTTTGTGCGCACATTGGGAATGCAC
>JAGOVY010000064.1 GCA_018060515.1 Anaerolineaceae bacterium
TTTACTTATGGAGATCAGTGAGGAGTGGCAGATCGGAAAACGTTATTGTGCTGGCAAGTCATTGAATTGTTAAAGAACTATGGGTATTTCTGACTCGAATTTACAGAAAAAAGGTTGCGTAATCAGCACAAGTATTGAGAGAATTAGGACTAGAGAGTTTAATATTAAAGGGATGGTTGTATCCTTGACTTGCGAACTGATTTATGATTTACTCAAGTTAATAATTTGCCATCTTAACGATGAGGAGGTGATGTCTACGATGTGTACAAGTTTTAAACACAGCGCTGCGGCATTCCTCCTCTCGATGGATTAGGAAAGCCGCAGCGCCAACCCCCACGGAGTCGTCTTCATGACGGCTTTGTGGTTTATGGGGACAAACGATTTTTGAAACAATGTGTGTAGAGCCTAGCTTGAGTTTTTAATCGGTTAATCATCTTAGAATCGGAGGATCCATGACCAACGTTAAAGAACGTTTTATCAAATATGTAAAAATAAACACTGAATCCGACCGGAATAGCAGCAGCGTTCCAAGTACTGCTGTGCAATTTGATTTGGCACACGTTTTGGAATCTGAACTGCGTGAACTGGGTTTGCAGGAGATAAGCCTGGACGAAAATTGCTATTTGATGGCAACTTTGCCAGCCAATACCGATCAACCTGTCCCTGTGATTGGATTCATTGCCCACCTCGATACCAGTCAGGATATGAGCGGAGAAGGAGTCAACCCTCAGATTATTGAAAGCTTCGATGGCGGCGAAATTGTACTTAACGCTGAACACAACATCCACATGAGCCCGTCCGACTTCCCAGAACTGCAAAAGTATATCGGTCAGGAGATTATTACCACTGACGGTACCACGCTCCTCGGCGCTGACGACAAAGCCGGCGTTGCAGTGATCATGAGCGCGATGGCGTATTTGATTGAGCACCCGGAGATCAAGCATGGAAAAGTGCGTGTAGGATTCACGCCGGATGAAGAAATTGGAAGAGGTGCAGATAAATTTGATGTGAAGAAATTCGGTGCAGCGTACGCTTACACAGTAGATGGTGGCGAGATTGGCGAATTGGAATATGAGACCTTCAACGCTGCTGATGCCATTGTCACCATCAGTGGCCGTAATGTGCATCCTGGGCAGGCGAAGAATAAAATGATCAACTCCGCATTGTTGGCGATGGAATTTAACGCCATGCTGCCGGTAAACGAACGCCCTGAATACACTGAGGGGCGCGAAGGCTTTATCCACTTGCTTTTGGTGGAAGGCGCAGTCGAAAGCACCCGAATGTACTACATCATTCGCGACCATGAGCGCCAATTGGTTGAAAAGCGGAAACAAATCATGATTGACGCAGCCACTCTGCTCAACCGCCGGTTCGGTGAAGAACGGGTGGGGCTCGAAATCAATGACCAGTACTACAACATGCGCGAAAAAATAGAGCCGGTTTTTGAAATTGTTGAAACTGCCAGCGAAGCCATGAAGATCTTGGGTATCGAACCGAAGATTCGGCCGGTACGCGGCGGTACGGATGGTTCACGACTCTCGTTTATGGGATTGCCAACACCGAATATTTTCACTGGGGGAATGTATGGACACGGAAAATACGAGGTGCTGCCCACGCGTTCTTTAGAACGTTCAGTGGATGTGGTGGTAAAGATTATTGAGTTGGTCGCCAGTAAATAAAGAAAAGTCCCGCTCGGCTGAGCGGGATCTTTTTTATTTTTTGATTTGGGTTAATTTTCTTCGGTTGATCCATTCGCTCAGCACAAGCGCGGCAATAATGATCGCACCGCCAATGAGCAGCCTTGTCAGGTTGGCTTGCTCGCCGAAGAATAATAAAGAGACGGCCACACCAAACGGAATTTTCAAGTTATTGAAGACAGCCAGCGTACCTGCGTTTACACGGCGCGCTCCCATGTTCCATAAAAAGAATCCCAAACCCGATGCAATCGCTCCCAGATATATCAGTGTGATGATCTGATTCTGTGCCAGGTGCAGCGAAGAGAGCGGCGTAAACACGAGGGTGCCTGCAAGCGTAATGATCACACCTCCGAGATACAAAAAGCCAAATATATCTCTGTCTTTAACCTCCGGTATGGTTGCCATAATTCTGCGGTAGTAGATTTGACCGAAGGCATAACACAGGTTAGAAACCTGCACCAGTAGGAAGCCTATCAGCACTCCTCTGGTTTGTATCGCCTCGCCTTCTATCACCCAGGTTCCCAGCACGGCGAGTAAAGCTACCGCGAGATGAAGCACATTAAACCGGCGCGAAAAAGCATCATCAATAAGCGTGATGAAGATTGGCGTGAAAATCGTGAAAAGTGCAACTTCGTACGCCTTTAAGGTCTGAAACGCTGCCAGGTAAGCGATATACATCATGCCGAATTGCAGCGCTCCGGTGATGGCAAGGCGAATGGCGGTCTTCCGGTCAACCCGTTTAAACTTCAGGAAAGGCAGAAAAACCAGCGTTGCAATAAAAATGCGGGCGAAAGCCACAAAAGTTGAATCGACGCCCGCGAGGTTATTCTTGATTAAACCAAAAGAAAAAGCCCAAATCATTGATACGATAAACAATAAGCCCATAACTTACCTCCAATAATCCCAGAATAATACCATAAAGACGCGTGCGTAAATTGGCAATGCCGATAAATAAAATGCTGCACGTGACGATTAATACCCTCAGTGAGTTCTTTAGAACAAAAACGGCTGAGGAAAACTCCTCAGCCGTTTTTATCTTTCATGATTTCGCGCTTATTGTTTGATGGATTTAACAAATCCCCAGGTAAATGCCAACGTCATGAGCAAGAGCAAGGGGGTGAGGATGACCATCACAAACTCAGGACTAAAGAATAAAAGCTGTTTGCCGGAAGATATGAATGCTAGTGCGATGCCGCCTAAACCAATCAGCAGCCCGCCGATTCCCACCCAGTAAAAACCCTTGGCAGCCTTCCGCGCAAGGATGGGCAGGAGGAAAATGATCAATCCGGCTACGCCGTGAAAAACCGGCACCGCAATCTTCTGGAGCAGGGGAAGCCCGGCAAATGTGGCGATTGCGATCGCCAGGAAGCCAATAAGTGCGAAATATTTGTAAATCTTCTTATATTTCGGACAATACTGTTCCATTAACCCCATTGAAATTCCTAAAGGAATCAGGGAAGCCACTGTAAGTACAAAAGGCGATCCCAGGATTCCAAGCCCGCGGAAGATCAACAACAGCCCTGAAACGAGTAAAACCAGAAAACCCATCATGTAATACACGTCATACAAGCCTTTTTCCTTCTTCCAGCGGCTATAAAAACGCCAGAGAAGATAAAGGGCGGTCAGACCAGTTAACAAAAGAAAGAGGTTATCAAGCGTGAAAAGATTCACTTCAGCCTCCTGTCAATTGGTTAATTGACGGTCTTAATACTTCGTTCGTAAGCAGCCACCTCAATGTAGTTGCTAACGATGAGGCCAACACCGAAAAGAACAAGTGCACTGCCAACGATAGTCATTGTGGCGTGAAATGCATCAGCATAATTGATGCCGCCAATCGTGTGTGTACCAGCCATGAAGAATTGAATGGTGAGGCAGACCGCGCCGGTAACGATGGCTGCTGCGCCGCCACTTTTCTTGCCTTCTTTGCGTGGGGCTTTGCTGTAATCAACACCACTCCAGATTGCAGGAATGCGGAAAATGAGGAAGATTACCAGGGTGAGCACAGTGATGTATACGATTCCATCCACCGGCATGGAGGATCCGCGCAGGCTGCGTGAGCTGATCATGTGTACAATACCTACCACAACACCAGCGACCAACGCCAGTAGGGCAGCTTTGTAGGAATCTTTCTTGCCTTTTGCCAAAAGGACGACAGCCCTGATGCCCAAAACGCCTACAGCGGTATGTAATAAAACATAAAGGATGTATAGCCATTGGAATGGTGCGATCAAAGCCATTTTTGGTCCGTAGCCCGTGGGATTAAAAGCCACACAGGTGGTTCCCACGCCTGCCAGTATCGTGGTTGCAGCAGTGAGAGCCATAAATAAAATACCCACAAACCGTAATACTTTTGCCAAGCTACTTTCTGGTTTCATGCGATTTCTCCTTTTTGATTTTACAAAATTTTAGATGGCCAGCAGTATCATTGCGGCCAACATATAAACAGAGGCAAACTTAAACAAATGGAAATTCATTTTTGCGGAGGGTCTTATCAGCATTAAGATCGCCATGACCATTAAACCGCCGGAAAAAATACCCAGGAAGTGCAGCAAACCTTGCTCTACACCGATCATGATTGCCGCAGAACCGATTAGCAATGTCGCTGCAACGCTGGCAATAGCGATGACGATGCGCGTGGTGGAGTCACCATATGTAGATGGGAAAGTGGGAATGCCTGCTGCCGCGTAATCTTCACGATAGCGCATGCTGAAGGTGAGGATGTGAGTGGGAATCCAGAAAAGCACGGCAAGCGCCAAAATGATGCCTATGATGTCGATGTAGCCCATACCAAGCGCTCTGCCAGATAAGATGGGCATTCCGCCGGCTATACCGCCCCATACAATTGACCAGCAGGTGCGGCGCTTCAAGAGGATCGTGTACACGATCACATCAAAAAAGATGCCAGCGAAGATGATTGCCGCGTAGAGCGGCGAGAGCAGGTAGGCTACGCCCACGCCTGCAGCGGAGAGTGCCAGCCCAAGAAACATCGCTTCTTTGGGCGATACTTTTCCGCTGGCAATCGGACGGTGGTGAGTGCGGTTCATCACACTATCGATATCGCGGTCGTACCACATGTTTATTACCGTGCTGCCGCTGATGGAGAGGAACAGGCTGGCGATGAGCCCAGTCATTGTCGTCCAATGTGTAAACGGGCAGCGGGCGCTCATGTACCCCGCGATACCAGTAACCGTGAGCAGGGCTGTCTGCATACTCTTAATCAGCGTCCAATAGTGTTTTACCTTGGTAAACATGTTTTGATTAATCCGTGTCTCTCACGCAGCGAAAACCTGTACCAGGGCTGGTAAAGGTGGGGGTGGCGTTATTTCTCACCCACACGCGCAGGTTGTTCTCGTACATATCCTTGCTGCCGCCGCGCATGTAACGATAGTGCTGCGAATCGTAAATATCCGCCGTCCATTCCCAAACATTGCCAGCCATATCATACGCGCCAAATGGGCTGGCTCCGTCCAATGTGACAAAGCCATTATGAACTTCTCCGTTGAAAAGGCCAACCGGTGTGGTGCGAGAACCATAGGTAGACATATTTTCAAATGGATCCCGGCTAAAGTAGAAGTTTGCCTGATTACGTTCGATAGTGTCACCCCAGGGGAAGGCTCTGCCGTCGGTTCCGCGGGCAGCTTTCTCCCATTCGAGCTCGGTGGGCAGGCGTCCGCCTTTAAATTCACAATAGGCTTTGGCTCCGAACCATGACACTACCGTCATCGGGTGATTCTCCCAGCCGGGTGCCACAGAAAACGTAATTCCGTCATAGGTCAACCTTATATATGGGTCGTCCAACGGAATGACGATATAGTTCCCGGCACTTATTTCTTCTTCATGCCGACCAGCGTTGAATGTGTCGCCGGAGTAATAAACTTCAATTTGGTTCTCACCTTTCAGGATTGCGCCTGCAGCAAGCG
Organism: Anaerolineaceae bacterium; assembly: GCA_018060515.1. Classification (GTDB taxonomy): domain Bacteria; phylum Chloroflexota; class Anaerolineae; order Anaerolineales; family Anaerolineaceae; genus UBA6107. The sequence goes on from JAGOVY010000064.1 coordinate 5,618, forward strand.
CATCATTCAGAAAAGCTGCAAATTGTGCATTGGTAACCGGTGTCACCATGATGTCAAAACCGTTCTCAATAACGGCCTCTTTATTGAACTGACCTTGCAGGAAGGGTCCGGCAGGAACCTCCACCCAGCTTTCGGGGTCAACACCTGTGTCGATAATCGGAGGTTCTTCGAAGAAATCAACCTGTTGGCAGGCACTCAACAAAAACAGTAGAGCAACAGTAATCAACAGAATCTTTTTCATTTTTGCACCTCCTCTTTCTTGGGTAAGCGGTGGGGAATTTCTTCAAACCACCGACCTTTCTTTTTGAACAAGTCAATCAAGCGCCAGCCCATAATTGCGGCTAAGGCCACCAACAGTACGATCAAACCAACATCGCCAGCCAAAACCACTTTGTTTACGAATGGCTGCTGTTCGCCTTCCGTTACGATAAGGCGTTTCATTTCATAAAGCGTGACCGCACCGAAGGCGAGGTTGGAGAAGATGATGACAGACCAGCCAAACCATTGCCTGGCTTTACCTTTGATGCCGGCCAGGTCTGAGTAATACAACAGCAGGATTGTGGCGGTAAGCGTAGCGAGAATGTGCCAGTGGCCAGTTAGAATTGTGCGTTCATCCATATACTGCCATTGACGGAAGATCTCATCAAGTTTGACGGCAGTAAAAATACCGATGCCGCTCACGGTAAAATTCATAAAAACCATTTGCCAGGTTGGCCCGAACCTGACCGGATCTCTGGTGAGGGCAGAAACGCTCTGGAAGAAGGTGCCTTTCTTGATACCCTTTTCGTCCAACCCTGTGCGGATGATCTTCCTCCAAGAGTCGATCACAAGGAAGAGCGCGCCGAGCATCGCAACCGTCGAGCCGCCATAGATGATAAAGTGAGCCAGGTTTTCAAATGGCACAACCAGCCACGTACCAAGTGCCAATACGAAAGCGCCAGCAATGTAAAAAGGCATGGCAAGTTTTTGCCAAAATCCTTTAAAGTCCATCCACCGACCGATGATGAGTGCGCACATGAGCGAAATCAACGCCAACATGATATGCAGATGACCGATAATCGATAAATCGAGCACTGTTTTATGTGGTTCGCGCACCACATTTTCGGCGAGGAAGGTTTCAAAGCCGTTGCCAAAAAACGATCCCGGGATCGCACCGAATAACGCCGAGATCATTGTTGAAAGCGCAACCATAAAGAAGGCAACCCGCTCAAGGTCAACCCCCTTTTTTGTGCGCGCGTATTCATTGGTTTTTAGATACGTTTCTTTCTGCCATGGCCATAGAGCTGCCAAAAGCAAACAACCGGTAAAAAAGATGATCGCCAATCCTGAGATATAAATACCGTGAAAAATCCAATTGAAGCCCCAATACGCGAAAGGTAAGCCGCCAAAGATGACCATGAGGTAGCCCACCGTCATTGCGGTGTTAATTGAAAGACGTTGGCTATCCTTCATTTTCAGCAAATCGGTGATCATGTACACTTCAACGGCGATGGTAATCATCGCTAATGTGTGATACAGAATGATTAATCTGCCTTCTCGCTGAGCCGGTTCGAGAGTCATCCTCAGTGCACGAACCACAACTTCCTTTACGCCATAATCAGCCATTGGGCCTGACAGCATGCCAAACAGGGCTGAGATAATGGCGGCGAAAGCGATCGCGACGAGGATCAGCCCTTTTGTTGAACGGAAAAGGAACTGGTACCTTTTACGAAGCCATTGCATGATTATTCTCCTTAGATATTTTGGTGTTATATAGAAGATAACACAATCAAGAAGTATTGTCTTTGACTTTTGTCAATATGAAAATGATATAAATCAGCAGGATCAGATCAGAAATCTCGTTCTGCCATTTCCTGCAAGTCTCTCAATTTGAGCACTTTAATTTCAGTCCTTGAAGCGCTTATGATACTGATTGATTTGATTGCTCTGAGTGTTCGGCTGACTGCTTCTGGCGTGGTGATGATATGGGCTGCGATCAAGCCGATGGAGTTCTGCCGGCGATCAATGACCACAGTGCCATTTTCACTGAGTGCGAGAATATACTTTGCCATGCGAGATTGGACACTGCGGAAGGAGAGATCGCCATAGTGTGAAATCATCAGCCGGTTGCGTCGCGCCAGGATGCCAAGCAGACTGATTCCGAGTTGCGGGTGTTCGCGTACTAATTGTTGAAATTTCTCTGTCTCGAGGTGCCAAAGCCTGACATTCGTGTGAGCGATCGCGGTGACTGGGTTTCCCTCGCCATCCAATGCTGCGACTTCATTAAACATTGTTACCGCTTCGAGAGTATTGAGAATTCCAACCTTGCCCTCTGAGTTAAGTTTGGTCAGGTTCACCACCCCCGCAATGATTACGTATAATCCTGCGCTTTTCTCGCCTTCTTCGAAGATGACTTTATACTTTTGGTAATTAATAAAGCTACCGCTCTTGATAATTGTCAAAATATCATTGATTGGCATATTGGTGAAGTGTCTGACCCGCTGCAGCCTGGCTGCCATCTGATCAATCTCATCCATAGCTTAATTATAACTGCCAATTTAAAAACAAATTTGTGGTTTAATTCATATATGTCAGAAGATCAATTTCCCCTATTTCTTCAGAAGTATCCAGAGTACGAACGAACGCGCAGCATAGACCATCTGCGTGAGGTGGAGTATGGCCGGCTGGATCGAGAGCAGCATGTTTACCTCGATTACACCGGCGGCGGTTTGTATGCTGATTCACAAGTACTCAAACACCAGAAAATGCTGCTGGAAGGGGTGTTTGGGAATCCGCATTCCACGAACCCCACCTCGCAGGCTGCGACGGTGTTGGTGGATGAAACCCGTCAGGCGATCCTGCGTTTTTTCAATGCACCACCAGAGGATTATGTGGTGATTTTCACCACAAATTCCAGCGGCGCGCTCAAGCTGGTTGGTGAATCTTATCCATTCGGAGAAGGCTGCAAATATCTGTTGACCTTCGACAACCACAATTCGGTAAACGGTATCCGCGAATATGCGATTGCGAAAGGCGCAAAGGTAAACTATTTGCCAGTAATGCCGCCGCGTCTGCGCGTGAGCGATGAAAAGCTCGAACAATACCTGGCATTGGCTGATGCATCATGCAATAATCTGTTTGCTTATCCGGCGCAATCCAACTTTTCATCTGTACAGCATCCTTTGGCATGGATCGACAAAGCGCACGCTGCCGGCTGGGATGTGCTGCTTGATGCTGCTGCTTTTGCGCCCACCAACCGGTTGGATCTGACGAAATGGCGTGCAGACTTTGTACCCATCTCTTTTTATAAAATGTTTGGTTACCCCACTGGTGTCGGTGCGCTCATCGCAAGACGCTCCGTTTTGAAAAAATTAAGGCGACCCTGGTTCGCCGGTGGAACGATTACAGTAGCCTCGGTGCAGGGTGAGAAGCATTTTCTGGCAGATGCTCCAGCGGCGTTCGAGGATGGTACGTTGGATTATCTCAATATTCCTGCGGTTAAAATAGGTCTTGACCACCTTGAATCAATCGGGCTCGATTTGGTACATGAAAGAGTACGCTGCCTTACTGGCTGGCTGCTGAGCAGCCTGAAAGAGCTAAAGCACAAGAATGGCAAACCGCTGGTTAAGATATACGGCCCCGTTGATACAAAAGCACGGGGCGGCGCAGTAACAGTTAACTTTTTCAACACAGCTGGGGTGGCGATTGACCATCGTTGGATTGAAGAACAGGCAAATACACGCAATATCTCCCTGCGCACCGGCTGCTTCTGCAACCCAGGAGCGGGTGAATTGGCGCTGCATATATCATCAGAGGAATTGACCTCATGCTTTACGCGTTCTGATTATGAGCAGAGGCTCACCTACGACGAATTCAGGCTTTGTCTGAATACAAAAGCTTCTGGCGCAGTGCGTATTTCTGTTGGGTTGATGAGTAATTTTGCAGACATCCTGCAGTTGCTGGATTATTTACATACATTCCTTCATTAAATAATGCAGAGTCTGGAGATTTTTGTAAAGAAAACCGGAGCCCGTTAACAGGCTCCGGGTGTTTTTATAAAAGTGTCCTCTTAAAACGACCGCAAGGGGTTAATACGTAAGAGAAAGGGATCTCTTATCTAACAGGTCTCAGCCTGCTGCAGTCTCCGTTTTTGTTTTCGCTCCATACCCTTTCTGCCAAAGGGTTCCAAATCTCTTATGCACAAAGTAGTTCACACCGAGGTGCCCGGCGATTTTCCAGGCAGCAACCAGAAGGATTTGAAGCACCAGCAGGAGCGGTCCGGAGCCTAATGAGCCGGCGAGCAGAAAGTTGAAGTTCATTAAGGCACCAAAGAATGCTGCGGTGCCGACGAATAAACCGATTACCATTGCAATACCCACCAGAAGTTCGCCTATGGCGATTGCTTTGGCAAACCAGACATATGATCCATTGTCAAGCATAGTTTGCAGGAAAGTGCGATACCAATCGAAATGGATAAGGGCTTTCGCAGGCGCTTCTGGGACACTGATCGCGTTCATCCAGTAACCTTTTAGTGCGTCGCCAGTTTGCATCCAAGCGGGGGAGGGAAGCTTATGCAGGCTGGCATCAATCCATTGATAACCAACATAGACACGAACGATCAGCCAGAGCCAGGACATGATTGTGTTGCTGAAAAAGAATTTTGAGACCGGGGATTCTTGCAGGGGTGATGGACCGAAAAATCTTGTCATTATTACAATACTCCTTCATGATTAAAAATATGCCGCTATTATATCTTAAATATAACCAATAAGACAATATAAGTCATAATATAGTTGATTTTAACAAGGGATTCAATGGAGCTTCAGCCACCAACCGGTGAAATAACATCGATGCGCAATTTCGTTTCTGATGAATGCTCTACTTAACCCTGCGCTATAAGTAGAAGATACCAATAATCGCAGAGATAGAAACCGGATGTATATGGGTGGTGTAAATCAAGCCGCAAGAACTACTCAGCTTTTATTGCACGGTGTATGGTCATGGTGCCCAGCATACACACACGGAAGTCAACCTGACTAAAACCCAGGCTGCGCAGAGTTGCTGCAAGGTCTTCGGCGCTGATGAAATTCTCGCTGGTTTGGGCTAAATAAGTGTAAGCGCCGCGATTACCCGTAAAGAGCTTGCCGAGCAAGGGGATCCCGATTTGATAATAAAGCTTGATCAGCGGCCGGAAGATGTTTCTGCGAATCTGAGTAGTTTCTAAAATCAGAATCCTGCCGCCGGGTTTAAGGATGCGGAATTGTTCGATTAGCGCAGTTTCGAGGTGGATGACATTTCTGATCAGATAACCACTGATCACCACGTTGAAGCTTTCTGCGGAAAAGGGGAGCGCCAGGGCATCGGCAGCACAGCGTTGGATGGAGTTCCAGTCTGGATGGGCAGTCATCATGTCCCAGCTGAAATCAGCCGCCATGATGCGCGCGTTGGGTTGGCTCCGCCTGGCTTCACGCGCCAAATCGCCGGTGCCTGTACCCGCGTCGAGGAGAATTTCATTGGGTGATAATCTGGCGAGACGGATGAGCTTCTTGCGCAAGAAGATATCCATGCCCAGCGTCATCAGGTGATTCATTGAACGGTAATTCGGAGCAATCTCGCGGAAGGTTGTTTTTACGAAACGTTCCCGTTCTTGTCCTTGTAAATGCGCCATGAGCTAATTATAGACCATCGGCCATTGAGCTGAGTTCTACCGTGAAAAATTGAGCATTGATAACCCGGCAGGAGTATCAGGCGCACTTGATCATCTGCGATGTGGCCTTATTGATTTGAAGTACGGTGGTGCCCCAAGAGGTACCAAACATACGGATAATCCTAAGTCGAGAAGGGGTAAAGACACTAATAACCCGAAATTTGGATCACAAACCGCCCGAGGGTTCATTGAACCAGTTTGGCCAGATCTCGGCTTTTGACTCGATCATTCAGAAGACATCTGAGCCAGCAGATACCGTACACGCTGCACCAAATCGCCAGGTTTTAACACCGTAACAGATTCTACGCCGGGTTGAAAGTGCCGAATATTGTACGTGGAAAGGTAAACACATCCTTCGCGCACCGCAGCAGCTAAAATGGGTACATCCTTAGGGTCAGCAGCCTTTGAGAGTGCCCAAATTTCGGCCACGGTTGGATCTGGAACGACACGGAGACAACGGCTAACCAACAGCTGAAACGCCGGTTTTGCAGCCGGCATCTTTGCTTCAAGGTTACGTTCCACCTCGGTGATAACCTGCTCACTGGTTACCGCTTCGATCAATGTGATCTCTGCCATACGGAGGATCACCAAACTGGCACTATGCTCATTTGGTGAAGCCGCGCCCGCAAATAGCACATCAGCATCTACAAAGATGCGGGGCTTTGGCGGGTTATTTGCCATACTTTTCCTTGTTGTACTGCTCACGTTGCTTGCGCAGATCATCCAAGAGTTCATCAACGCTTACACCAGCTTCCAGGCGAATCCGTTCGATCTCGTTTGCCAGCTCCGGAACCATCGGTATCATCGGGACAAATACAAAGATCCCATCAAGATCCACCAGGCGGAAGATCTTCCCGTTTTCGATGTTGTACTTTTCCCGCAGTTCAGCAGGTAGTGTAACCACACCCCGTTCTCGGACTTGAATTGTAATTTCCATATCTCTCCTTCGTATGCATATCTGCTTATGCAGAAATACTGCAAAAACAGTATATCAGAAAACTATCAAAAAATCAAATGAACTTTCTTAAAATAGACTACGCTCTGGTATCAGAGCGTAGTAGTTGGGGCGGTATAGTATGGAATTTATAGTCTATATGTGTCAGTGCCCCCAAGGGAATTCGAATCCCTGTTTTGGCCTTGAGAGGGCCACGTCCTGGGCCGCTAGACGATGGGGGCAAACGCAGGGATTTTATCACGCCCAAAACCAGGTGTCAACGAAAAAAGGGCTGCATTATCAGCAGCCCTTTTCGCACGGATGTTTACTTCAGGTCGCTTTGTTTTGGATTATGTATATCAGGTTTATTGATCAGTTTTATGGCTATTGCTTTGTCAGCCTACCAAGGCGACTCCCTTTTTGTGTAGAAACCAGTGCGGAAATGTAAAGATTAAATCAACTCTCTTATCGAAAACATCACGTTTCAGTGACTGTGGGGCGTGTTGAGGTTCTGACTAAATGCCTCACCCATTATCACGCACTTAAAAAGAGCATTGCCACCCGCAGAATTTACCCACTTGGTTTATCCGTTACTGTATCAAAAGTCCATAGATCTTGAAAAGAGAGAGTGGCGACCATGAACGATCTTGCGTAACGTGTTCACCCAGGGTTTATCATGGTCAGGACCATGCAGGATAGGCATAGATTTGTAAAGC
>JAGOVY010000065.1 GCA_018060515.1 Anaerolineaceae bacterium
CAATAACGTAATGTGACAATAACGTAAGGTTCTAATCTTGCAGGTAACTCGCCCTGAGCGTGTTTTTTAACAGCATCGCAATGGTCAATGGGCCGACACCGCCTGGAACAGGAGTAATTGCCTTGGCGACTTCGAATGCCTCTTCATAGCATACATCTCCAACGAGGCGATAACCGCGCGGTTTTGAGGCATCTTCAACGCGGTTGATGCCCACATCAATTACTATCGCGCCAGGTTTGACCCAATCGCCGCGCACCATTTCTGCCTTGCCCACAGCCGCCACCAAAACATCCGCGCTTCGAACCACTGCGGGAAGATCTTTTGTGCGTGAATGGCAAATTGTTACAGTTGCATTTGCCCTCACCAGCAACAGCGCAACCGGCATACCCACAATGTTGGATCTGCCCAACACCACAGCATTCAGCCCCTCAAGCGAAGGCAGTTCCTTTTCTAACATATACATCACCCCTGCTGGAGTACAGGGAACAAACAGCGGGTCCCTCCCCTTTTGGGCAAGGCGTCCAATATTGAGCGGGTGAAAGCCATCTACGTCTTTTTCAATTGAGATTGCGCTGAGCACTTTTTCTTCATCAAGCCCGGAGGGCAATGGTAATTGCACTAAAATGCCATTAACGGCAGGGTCTGCATTTAACTTGGCAACCAATTGCTCAACTTCGCCCTGTCCTGAGTCCTGTGGCAGGACATAACCAAAAGACTCAATGCCGACTTCGGAACATGCTTTTTGCTTGGATTTTACATACACTTGTGAAGCAGGATTTTCTCCCACCAATACCGTCGCCAGCCCGGGACTTGTCTTTCCGGCAGCCAGACGCTGCTGAACACCAATTGCAACTTCATTGCGAATACTTTCGCCTATTGCTTTTCCATCAATAATCGTAGCAGCCATATCCTTGACTCCTCCTTCTTGATATATCTAATTATACTTATATTGGAAAAAGCTCTTGCCGATGAGATGGTAAAATTGAGGCAGAATAAATATCTGTGGAGCGAAACATGAGCAAAATTTGTGTCATCGGCACCGGGTACGTTGGCTTGGTTACAGGAACCTGTTTTGCGGATTTGGGAAACGAGGTCGTTTGCCTGGACATTGACCCCGATCGCATCTCCAACCTCAAGGCAGGGTTGATGCCAATTTATGAACCTGGGCTTGAAGAACTGGTTAAACAAAACGTAGCTGCTGAAAGGCTTGTCTTTACCACTGATTATGCTTCTGCGCTTGATGCGGCTGAGTATGCCTTTATCGCTGTTGGCACGCCTTCAGGCAGTGATGGCGAAGCCGACCTGAAATATGTGCGTTCGGCAGCTGAAGCCATTGCAGACCACGCCCAAAAAGAGATTGTCGTCATCAACAAATCCACCGTTCCGGTTGGCACCGGAGACTGGGTGGCGAATGTCATCAGTCGGCGGCGCAATGGCAAACCCCTGAAGTTCAGCGTTGTTTCGAACCCTGAGTTCTTGCGCGAGGGTTCAGCAATCAACGACTTTATGAACCCCGACCGGGTTTTGCTGGGCTCTGAGGACGTACAGGCTGCGCTAAAGGTGGGTCAGCTCTACCAACCGCTGCGCTGTACAATCATGACCACTGACTTACGTACCGCAGAAATGATCAAGTATGCATCCAACGCCTTTTTAGCAACCCGTATTTCTTTCATAAATGAAATTGCGAATATCTGCGATGAACTGGGAGCAGATGTGCGTGAAGTTGCCCGAGGTATGGGGCTCGACAAGCGCATCGGACCGCAATTCCTCGATGCCGGGTTGGGATGGGGCGGATCATGCTTCCCGAAAGATGTAAAGGCGTTGGAACACATGGCCGTTCTGCACGGTACTCAGCCACAATTGCTGCAGGCTGTCATGGAAATCAACCGCAACCAACGCCGCCGCGCTGTAATGAAGCTGCGCAAAACGCTTGGCTCACTCTCTGAAAAAACGATCGGCGTGCTCGGAATCGCCTTCAAGCCCAATACAGACGATATCCGCGAAGCGGCAGCGATTGAGATCATTCATCTGATGCAGAATGAAGGCGCCCACGTTCGCGCGTACGACCCTCAGGCGATGGATAATGCCGCCAACATTTTTAAAAACGTAACCCTCTGTGAAACCCCCTACCAGGTCGCTGAAAATGCGGATGCGCTGATTCTGGCGACTGAATGGAATGAATTCAAACAACTTGATTTTAAGAAACTGCGTTCCTTAATGAAACAATCAGTCATACTCGATGGCCGCAATCTTTGGGACCCTGAAACGTTGCGCGCATTAGGTTTTACCTACATCGGTATTGGTCGTGGAAATCTAACCAAATAATCATTGGAAGCAACAATATAAGCGCATCCGCCTGGTTTGCAGGCGGATGTGTTTTTTAACGCCTAATGGCAATCTTGTTCATGGATTTTCAGATAAGCTTTCAGCGCTTGACCAGTGAAGGAAGCGGTTTCGTGACAAATCTCTTTTGGCGTCCCGCTGGCTACCAATTCGCCACCCCGGTCTCCTCCTTCAGGGCCAAGGTCAATGATATAATCGGCGACTTTTATAATGTCCATATTATGCTCAATTATCAACACCGAATTCCCGCTATCCACCAGGTGCTGCAAAACATCAATCAACAGGTGTACATCGGCTGCGTGCAGTCCCACGGAGGGTTCATCCAGCACGTACAAGGTGCGCCCTGTCGCCCGGCGTGATAGTTCGCGCGAGAGCTTTACCCGCTGCGCTTCGCCGCCCGAGAGGGTGGTTCCAGGCTGCCCAATGCGGATATAACCCAGCCCGACTTCTTCTAAAGTTTTTAGTTTGTTGGCAATGGCAGGGATATTTGCGAACAACGTTACCCCCTCCTCAACCGTCAGGTCGAGCACGTCTGCAATTGAAAGCCCCTTGTATTTCACCTGCAGTGTCTCGCGATTAAATCGCGACCCATGGCATACATCACAAGGCACGTAAATATCCGGTAAAAATTGCATTTCTATACGCAACTGCCCCTGTCCTTGGCAGGCCTCACAGCGACCGCCATGAACATTAAATGAAAACCTTCCAGGCTTGTAGCCACGCATTTTGCTTTCAGGCAGGCTGGTGAAAAGACTGCGGATTTCATCAAACATGCCTGTATAGGTAGCCGGGTTTGAGCGCGGTGTACGCCCGATAGGAGATTGGTCAATATTGATGACTTTATCAAGGTATTCCAACCCTTCGATGCGATCATATACGCCTGGCTGGGTGTGAGCGCGGTTGAGCTCACGCGCAAGGATGTTGTAGAGGATATCCACCATCAGCGTGGATTTGCCTGACCCTGAAACTCCGGTTATGCACACAAACTGCCCCAGTGGAATCTCAATATCCAGATTCTTGAGGTTGTTCTCGCGCGCGCCAAATACCTTGAGCGCCTTCCCATTGCGCGGATGCAAAGTCTCCGGCATCGGCACCTGCTTTCGTCCGGAAAGGTAGGCTCCAGTGAGGCTGCGCGGTTCGGCAATGATGGCTTCGAAATTTCCTTCAGCTACAACTTCACCACCGTGCTCGCCGGCTCCCGGCCCAAGATCAAGAATCCAATCTGCGGTACGAATTGTTTCTTCATCGTGCTCCACCACCAGCACCGTATTGCCCTGGTCTCTGAGCTGCTTAAGCGTCTCCAGCAGCTTTTCATTGTCACGCGCATGCAAGCCAATAGAGGGTTCATCAAGTACATACAAAACCCCCATGAGGCGTGAACCAATTTGGGTGGCAAGCCGAATGCGTTGTGCTTCACCACCAGAGAGCGACCCGGCAGAACGGCTTAAGGTCAGATAATCTAAACCAACATTGACGAGAAAACCCAATCGCGATTTGATTTCTTTGAGGATTCTCTCGGCTATCGTAAACTCGCGTTTTGTAAGTTTTGCTGAGATGGCTGCATCATTGAAAAATTCCAGCGCTTTGTTCACCGGCCAGCCGGTTACCTCGATGATGTTGTGGTCCAGTACGGTCACCGCCAGCGCTTCAGGCCGCAGCCTGTCTCCTTTACAGGTTGGGCATGGGCGGTCGCTCATGAATTCTGTAATTTTATTGCGGATGAAATCTGAATGGGTTTCGCGAAAACGCCGCTCGAGGTTTGGGATCACTCCCTCGAAGCTCATTTGTACGGTGGTTTTACGCTCATTGCGCCCTTCCATCACCACAGAAAGCTGTTCACTTCCAGTGCCATAAAGAATGCGCTGGAGATTGTCTTCTGCAATCGTGCTGACAGGTGCATCAAGATTGATATGGTATTTTCGCGCCACTGATTCAATCATTTGCCAATAATAGCCGCCTTGCTCTCGTGGACCGTTCCATTCCAAAGCAACAATCGCGCCCTCGCATAAAGAACGGTCTGGATCAGGGATGAGCAAAGTTGGGTCAATTTCAAGTTTACTGCCCAACCCCTGGCAATCTGGGCAGGCTCCGTGAGGAGTGTTGAACGAAAACGTCCGCGGCTCGATTTCAGGGATGTTGATATTATGCTCCGGGCAGGCAAGGTGCTCAGAATAGACGTGATCAACCGGTGTGTCTGTTGTAACATCCTGAACAATCAGGTAGCCCTCACCCACCTTGAGGCCGGTTTCGATTGAATCTGTCAGCCTTGAGCGAAATGAGCGGGTCTCTTCTTCATCTGAAGATTGAGAAATGACCACTCGATCCACCACAGCATCAATATTATGACTCTTGTAGCGATCAAGCACGATCTCTTCTTCAAGGTTGTACACTTGCCCATCCACACGCACACGAACGAAACCAGCTTTACGAATTTCATCAAAAACTGCCTGATAAGTACCCTTGCGGGCTCTGACGACTGGTGCAAGAATCAGCAATTTTGATCCCTCGGCAAAGCGCTCAACCTGATCGACAATCTCCTGTGCTGACTGCTTCACCACCACCCTGCCGCAGATGGGGCAGTGCGGAATACCAATGCGCGCAAAAAGAAGGCGCAGGTAATCGTAAACCTCAGTGACTGTGCCCACAGTTGAGCGTGGGTTATGCGAAGTGGCTTTCTGGTCAATTGAAACCGCGGGTGAAAGTCCGTCGATATAATCCACGTCTGGTTTTTCCATCTGGCCGAGAAACTGCCGCGCATAGGCTGAAAGCGATTCAACATAACGTCTCTGCCCTTCAGCGAAGATCGTATCAAAAGCTAAAGAGCTTTTGCCCGAACCTGAAAGGCCGGTGATGACCACCAACTTGTTGCGTGGAATTTCCACCGTGATATTTTTTAGATTATGGGCTCTTGCCCCAACAACTCGTATTCGCTCTTGTGTCATATTTTTTCCAATCGAACATTATTTCTAATGGCTTATTTTATCACAATCCAACCAACAATTATACCCCTGCGCCCTTAAAGAACCTGGGCTTTACCTGCCGTCCTTATTTTTCTCGTCCTATATTAAGCAGCTTTTTGTAATGCGTTACTCCTGAGCAGATGCAGGGTTATAAAAAGCACAGCCGATTCTTGTACCGTAATACCAGAACTACATATTCCCCTCCAAGTGGAGAAGTTGTTGCATGATCATCTTCAATAAGAGGAAACAAAAGAGCCCCGGTAAATGATGCTGAAGCTATAATTAACCCAAGCAATAAGTAAAAACGAGGAGGAATCATAATGGAAAACACCACCGACCATGCCGCTGCATCAGATTTGCAGCACAAAAGACAAATAAGGGCCTGGACGCTTTACGATTGGGGAAATTCCGCTTTCGCCACCACCATCATGGCGGCGGTATTACCGGTGTATTACACCTCGGTGGCGGCTTCAGGGTTAGCTCCAAATATCGCCACCGCCTATTGGGGCTTCACCTCTTCCATTTCCGCGTTGATCGCAGCCATCATCAGCCCGGTTTTAGGTGCGGTGGCAGATTTCCGCGGCGAGAAGAAGAAATTCCTCGCGATTTTTATGGGTATTGGTGTTACAGCAACCGCACTCCTCTACCTGGTGCAATCAGGCGATTGGCTGCTGGCTTCAATTTTCTTCATTTTCGGTAACATCGGTTTTGCGGGTAGTTTGGTTTACTACGATGCGCTGCTTCCGCACGTCGCCAAACCAGAGGAGATAGACCAAGTTTCTTCTCGCGGTTTTGCCATGGGGTACATTGGCGGCGGTATTTTATTGGCGCTGAATCTGGTGATGATCATGTTCCTGCCAGATTTATTAGGTGTTGATGGCGCGCTTATGACTCGACTCACCTTCCTGACGGTGGCGGTGTGGTGGCTGGTCTTCACTCTGCCGCTGCTCTTGCGTGTAAAAGAACCGCCGAGAAAGATGCAAGTTGGAGAAGAAGGATTTTCAGCGTTGCAAGCCAGCTTTTCACGCCTTTCTCAAACCTTCAAAGAAATCCGCCGCTATCGCGATTTAAGCTTCGCGCTGCTTGCATTCTGGGTATACTCCAACGGTATCGGCACGATCATCATCATGGCAACTGCTTACGGCTCTGAGCTCGGCTTCAGTCAGACCACATTAATAGGCACGCTGCTAATGGTTCAGTTCCTTGCCGCACCGTTCGCCTTCTTTTTCGGCTGGTTAGCCAAGAAGATCGGCACAAAAAAGTCAATTTATATCAGCTTAATCATTTACACCCTGATTGCCATTGCGGGTTATTTCCTCTATCATGAATGGCAGTTCTGGGTTCTGGGCGCTGCGGTTGCCACGGTTCAAGGCGGCAGCCAGGCTTTGAGCCGCTCGTTGATTGGCAAGATGATGCCTAAAAGCAAGTCAGCCGAATTTTTCGGATTTTTCAGTGTCTCCGAGAAATTTGCCACCATCATCGGACCGGCGCTTTTTGGTGTGGTTTCTACCATCATGGGAGAATCCCGCCTCAGCATCGTCTCGCTGATCATCTTCTTTGCTTTGGGTATTTTCCTGCTGACCAAAGTCAATGTTGAGAATGGGATTCGGGTGGCACAGGAAGAAGAACAACGCATGGTCACCAGCCAATAACTTGCCTCTTCGACATTAAAAAGACAGGCACTGGGTATACGCCCGGTGCCTGTCTCGTTTTTTCGTTAGCTGAGATTATGGGATGATCTCGTACAACTCAACCAGCACCCCGCCCGTGCTCTTCGGGTGAACGAATGCCATTTTTCTGCCGGGCAGCACCTGTGGTTCCTCGTTGAGCAAGCGAACCCCTTTTTCTTTAAGCATCACCATCATTTCAACAATATCATCCACTTCAAAGCATAGATGGTGCATGCCGCCACCGCGTTCTGCAAGGAACTTCGACACGCCTGAATCATCAGAGGTCGGCTTGACCAGCTCTACTTCGCTTTCTCCCACAGGGAGGAAAGCCACCATGGCCTTTTGACTCGGCACATCCTCCACATGGTGCAGGTCAATACCCATCGCATCTCGCCAAAACTTTAACGATTCATCAATATCCCCAACCACAATCGCCACATGGTTAATCTTCTTTATCTTAGCCATTTCTCTCTCCTGATAATTTATCCCCAAACAGGGGGTTGATACTCACCCCAAACCCTGCGCAGCACACCACAGATTTCTCCTAATGTAATTTTATTTTCAACACACTCGATGAACAACGGCATCAAATTATCGGTGCTTTTTGCCGCGGTCTCAAGATGGTTGAGCAATTCATTTGCTCGCACTTGGTCACGACTCATCCGCAGAGCTGCCAGCCTGGCGCGCTGCTGAGCTTCAATGGCCGGGTCAACCCGTAACTGCTCCAGATCGGTTTTTTCTTCGCGTTGGAAGGCGTTGACGCCTACCACCAACTGGGCTTTACTTTCAATGTCCTTTTGGAAGCGATAAGCTGAATCCTGAATTTCGTTTTGCATGTAACCGCGTTCAATTGCTGCCAGCGCACCACCAAGGCTGTCAATGCGATTGATATAGTCCATCACGCGGCTGGAGATTTCATCCGTCAAATATTCGATCAGGTATGAACCAGCCATCGGATCAATCGTATCGGCCACTCCGGATTCGTGCGCGATGATTTGCTGAGTGCGAAGCGCGGTTCTCACCGATTTTTCCGTCGGCAGCCATAAAGCTTCGTCCATTGAGTTGGTGTGTAATGACTGTGTACCGCCCATTACCGCCGCCAATGCCTGCAGAGTGACCCTCACGACATTGTTTTCCGGCTGTTGTGCTGTGAGTGTTGATCCGCCGGTTTGTGTATGAAAACGCAGCATCCATGATTTGGGATCTTTGGCACCAAATCGTTCGCGCATGATTCGTGCCCATAAACGCCGCGCTGCCCTGAACTTGGCAATTTCTTCAAAGAAATCATTGTGGGCGGCAAAGAAGAAGGAAAGTTGTGAAGCAAACTGATCTACTTTTTGACCGGTTTCAATGGCAGCCTGCACATAAGCAATGGCATTTGCCAGCGTAAACGCAACCTCTTGCACTGCAGTTGAACCTGCCTCGCGGATATGGTAGCCGGAAATACTGATCGTATTCCAACTCGGTACTTCTATTTCACAGTATTTGAAGATATCTGTGATTAATCTCAACGATGGTTTCGGCGGGAAGATGTAAGTTCCGCGAGCTACGTATTCTTTGAGAATATCGTTTTGAATCGTACCGCGCAGCTGCTTGGTTGGCACACCCTGCTTTTTGCCCACCGCGATATACAGCGCCAACAGAATGGCTGCAGGGGAATTGATCGTCATGCTGGTAGAGACCTTCTCCAGTGGTATTTCTGCAAGCAAGGTTTCCATATCTTCTATTGAAGAAATCGAAACGCCTACTTTGCCCACCTCGCCCATTGACATGGGGTCATCGGCATCATAGCCAATTTGCGTGGGCAGGTCAAACGCCACCGAAAGCCCCGTCTGTCCCTGCTCCAGCAAGTAGCGGTAGCGCTTGTTGGATTCTTCTGCAGAGGCGAAGCCCGCGTATTGGCGCATCGTCCAGAAGCGGCTGCGGTACATCGTGGGCTGCACTCCCCGTGTAAATGGAAACTCTCCAGGAAAACCAAGCTGCTCGCTATAGTCTAATTCACCCGGCAGTGCTGTGCGCGGCAATGGAATGCCGGATGGACTTGTAAACTCAGCCTTGCGCTCTTTAAATTTATCAATAACGGGTTTTACTACCTGTTCATCCCAACGCTTCTGTTCATTCTCAAGGTCCATATATCAGCCTCTGAATCGGGTTTTGATTTATCTAATTGAGTATACCTGAATTCAAAAAAGGGTGCTTTAAAAATATGGTAAACTGAAACATACCGAAATGAGATTAAACCATGTCCGATTTTTTACAACTGATCACCGTCATTGCCATCATCCTGGTTGCCGCTAAAGCAGCGGGCTATTTAAGTACAAAGTTAAAACAGCCATCAGTTTTCGGTGAGCTTTTGGTTGGCGTACTGCTCGGGCCATCGCTGCTCAACCTCACAAATTTAAGTTTCATCAGCGATCGACATTTGGGAGAATCCATTCACTCATTGGGTGAAATTGGCGTCTTGCTGTTAATGTTTCTCGCTGGGATCGAATTGCATATCAGCGAACTCACCAAGAACACACGCGTGGCGCTGCTCGCAGGCACGCTGGGGGTTGTCGTGCCAGTCGCTTCAGGGCTTCTGTTTGGCGAAATCCTAAATATGCCTTTTGATCACGCCCTTTTCCTCGGGCTCACGCTGGGAGCTACCTCTGTTTCAATTTCAGCGCAAGTCTTGATTGAACTAAAAGCATTGCGAACTCGAGTGGGCATTGCCTTGCTCGGAGCAGCCGTGTTCGATGACATACTCGTGATTTTAATCCTCTCGATTGCCATGGCCTTTCTCACTGGCAGCGGCGGCTTTGCGGAAATCCTTGTGGTGATTGTAAAGATGGTAGTCTTTTTGGTTGGCGCGAGCGCAGTGGGTTATTGGCTGCTACCCTGGGTGGTGCGCTTCACCCAAAAATTGCACATCAGCCAGGGTATCACCACACTTGCAATCGTCGTTTTGTTTGCCTATGGTTTGGCCGCCGAATTGGTGGGTGGTATGGCAGCCATTACCGGAACCTTCCTCGCCGGGCTGATGTTCGGCAGAACGCCAGAAAAATCCGCCATCACAAATAGCATCCTTTCAATTGCCTATGGTTTTTTTGTGCCAATTTTCTTCGTCAGTATCGGTTTGAATGTAAATTTGCGCGAACTTAATTTGGAATCGCTGTGGATTTTTATTGCGATCACCCTGATCGCCGTGCTAGGAAAAATTATTGGCTCCGGCGCTGGGGCATTGCTATCAAAATTCACGCCGCGCGAATCCCTGCAAATTGGTATCGGCATGGTCTCACGCGGTGAGGTGGGCCTTATTATCGCGAATATCGGTTTACGAGCGGGATACCTTTCAGAAGAAATTATGACCATTATCGTCGGTATGATTCTCATCACCACACTGGTTACCCCGCCGATGCTGCGCGCTTCCTTTCGTAAACCAGAATCAAACATAGAAACCACCCCTTCAAGTTAAGGGCCAAGGAGAGCTTTTTATGCACCTCATCATGTTTGTACTGCATGACCCTGACAAATTAACCGATCTTCTCCTAAGCTGGGAAGATGCTGGCGTAGGCGGCATCACGATCATCCCTTCCACCGGGATTGGACGGCTGAAAGCCAATGATATGCTGCGTGGTGACCTGCCGCTTATGCCCAGCCTGCTCGACATCCTCGAAACACCTGAACGGTACAACCGTACGCTTTTCACCATGGTTGAAGGTGAGGAGATGATTGAAAAGGTTGTGGCTGCCACAGAGCGCATCGTCGGAACCTTAGACGAACCCAATACAGGCATCCTCACGGTGATTCCTACCAGCCGCATTTATGGGCTGCATCGTAAAACTGATTGAACGAATATCTCGTTTTTTCTTGACCAATAATGGGTGGGATGGTAAAATCCTGCCGTTAATGCCTCCATCGTCTAGGGGACCAGGACGCAGCCCTTTCAAGGCTAAAACCGGAGTTCGAATCTCCGTGGAGGCACAAAAACCACCGCAAGGTGGTTTTTTCATTGCTTTACTCGGATCTGCGAGAATCTCCGTGGAGGCACAAAAACCACCGCAAGGTGGTTTTTTCAATGCTTTACTCGGATCTGCGAGAATCTCCGTGGAGGCACAAAAACCACCGCAAGGTGGTTTTTTCATTGCTTTACTCGGATCTGCGAGAATCTCCGTGGAGGCACAAAAACCACCGCAAGGTGGTTTTTTCATTGCCTTATTGAGGTCTTACTAATAGTTTAGGATTAAAACATTTCCCATAAAAGGTTTTCTTAGCGTTCTTAGCGCCTTCGCGGTGAATGCTTTTTCCTCTTCACGCCATCCTATATCACCACTCGCTCCCGCGCGCGCCTTCATCACCTCCGTCCGCATACTCAGCTTCGACCTATTAAAGCGCCGTTAAGCCGGTTTTATCATTGCTTTACTCGGATCTGCGAGAATCTCCGTGGAGGCACAAAAACCACCTTGCGGTGGTTTTTGTGTTAATGCAAAAATGGTTAAAAATGCTCTAATTGAGCTGCAGCGTGGTCAGGCAAGTATCGCTTCCCGCATGGGTGGTTATGGGAGCCTGACCTGTCAGACCATTGTAACTAACCATAACCGTGGCTTCAATATCGCGCGGCAGCCAAACTCCGACAAAACCATTCTCCATTGTGGTCACATCTGAGTTGAATACTTCTTTACCATCCATGTCCGTAATAATCGCACTCATTTCCTGGTTGACCAATTCACCCTGGCAGGTGGCAAGGTTGTGGGTCGCGCATGGATGCGTTTGCGTGATGTACGGCGCAAACGAGAGATAAAACGAATCTTCAGGTAAAGCCAGCTTGATTTCACCAGTGTCATCCGTGAGAATCAAATATTCGCTATTGATGCTGGATTTCAGACCTGCAGGATCCGACTTTGAGCTATCCAACTTATAGACAATTTCCTCAACCGAAAGACCATCCAATTGATACCTTTCCAAAAATACGGTTTCAGAAGTGTTGTTTGATCGCTGTAAAACCACCACAACTGAAGCAATAACCAAAACAACCACAAGTGAAGTAATAATCAGAACCGAAGATTTTTTCATTTCCAATACTCCTAATAGTAAATTATCTCGGTTAGATATTACCATAATGTTTTTAGAGTTTCTTCAATCACTTTCTTGTAAATGAATTACGATTATGTGATTACGCAACCTTTTTTCTGTAAATTCGAGTTAGAAATACCAAGATTGCACCCACACAGATTCAGGCACACATTTGCCGAGCTGTAATTGCAAACTGTCGGAGATTTCTTCACGCTGAAATGATGGCAGAGACGTGTAACTTTCGAAGGCGAACCCTTACTTTAACTTGTCCAGCATTGATCCCCAAAGCGCTCATGAGAAAGCAAACCCGATGCATCGTGGCATCGGTATTTTCATCTAAAATCTATCGTATAATCAAAATATCTTTCAAACAGAGATGGAGCGAATATGCCTGTTTACTCCGGATTCGGTAATAAGTCCACTCCAACAATAGCACATAACGATATCTTCGTGTTCGAAGACAAAGACGGAATAACAATCACTAAGCTTATAGAAGGAAATTGTGATTGTGGGAGGAGATTTATCGCCCTTCCGATAGGATGCACGCAAGGAGAAGAATTC
>JAGOVY010000137.1 GCA_018060515.1 Anaerolineaceae bacterium
TAGAATATAATACAGCCATTAATCTAGCGTTGGTACAGGTGAATCAAAATGAAAATAATGACCGGCTCAGAAATCAGACAGTCCTTCCTCGACTTTTTCCAGGAGAGAGGGCACACTGTGGTGCAATCTTCCTCACTGGTGCCAGGCGGGGATCAGACATTACTCTTTACCAATGCAGGCATGGTGCAATTTAAAGAGGTTTTCCTAGGTCTCGATAAACGGGAATACACCCGCGCGGTCGATTCACAGAAATGTATGCGTGTAGCCGGTAAGCACAATGATTTGGACGATGTAGGGCGTGATGATTCTCATCACACTTATTTTGAAATGTTAGGAAACTGGTCTTTTGGCGATTATTACAAAAAAGAAGCCATTGAATGGGCTTGGGAGTTGCTCACAACAAAGTGGGGAATTGACCCTGGCAAATTGTACACAACGGTTTTTAGGGATGATGTCGGCAATCTTCCGGCTGATGATGAGGCAGCAGAAATTTGGCGAAGCCAGCCCGGCATGGATACCAAGCGTATTATCTATTACGGACGCAAAGATAACTTTTGGGAAATGGCGGATACCGGACCGTGTGGACCATGCAGTGAAATACACATTGACCGCGGAGAAACTGCTTGTAACATGCAGCATGTACAGGGGCATGTTTGCCAAGTTAATGGCGACTGCTCAAGGTTCTTGGAAATATGGAACCTGGTGTTCATTCAGTACAATCGGGTTGATAAAGACCGCTTTGACCAGTTGCCTGCCCGGCATGTGGATACGGGACTGGGTTTTGAACGCATCGTTTCAATTCTACAAAACGTCAATTCAAATTATCGGACAGATTTGTTTACCCCGATGTTATCTCGGATTCGTGAAATCAGTGGAACAACAATTGACGAAATGGATGCGAATTTCACACCTTATCGCGTAATTGCCGATCATACCAGGGCGGCTGCCTTTCTAATTGCCGATGGAGTCATCCCTGGGAATATTGGCAGAAACTATGTTTGCCGTATGATCATCAGACGGGCAGCGCGGTTTGGGTCAAAAATCGGGCTTGACGAACCCTTTATGGCACAGATTGCCAGTGTGGTGATTGACCAATACGGCAGTGCATACCCTGAGTTGGAGAAACACCGTAATACAATTCTGGATAACCTAACCCGTGAAGAAAAGCGTTTTCAAAAGACAGTGGAAGGCGGCATAAACCATCTCGATGAGCTGCTTGCAGAGCTCAAAGCCAGTGGAAAGAGCGTTCTTGAAGGAGATAAAGCTTTTGACCTCTACGCCACCCATGGATTGCCGCTTGAAATTACGCGGGATATCGCCCGTGAAGTTAAAATGGATGTGGATGACGCTGGGTTCGCACTGGCAATGGAAGAACATCGCTTAAACTCCGGCGCCAATAAAGCAATGGGTGTTATGGGTAGTGACCAGGTTGAAGTGTATCGCGAAGCGTTACATAAACTTACTGGTCAAGGTTTGTTACCGCAGGGCGGTGTAGAGTATGATCCGTATCATCTGTTAGATACTGAAACCAGCATCGTTGGGCTTTTTCACGAAGGTGAAGAGCTTGATCGTGTAGCAAGCGGCAATCAGGTTGAGGTGATTTTACCGCGCACCGGTTTTTACATCGCTGCTGGCGGGCAGGTGAGCGACACAGGCAAAATTGAAGCCGTTGACAATAGCTGGGAAATAAAGGTGACCGACGTGCAGCGTCCGGCGGCGGGGATTATCATTCATATTGGCGAAGTGGTGCGTGGAACGGTCAACCAGGGCGCGCTCGCTTATTTACGGGTGGACCAACAGCGCCGTATGGACATAATGCGTAACCACACTGCAACCCATCTGCTGCACGCAAAACTACATGAGGTATTAGGAGCGCATGCCAGACAAGCAGGGTCGTTGGTTGCGCCAGACCGACTGCGTTTCGACTTCACCCATCCAGATGCCTTAACTCAGGAACAACTGGATGAGATTGAAGGCGGCGTAAATCATGACATTTTAGCTTCGCATAAGTTAAAAGTAAGAGAGAAAACACTCAAAGAAGCGATGGCTGAGGGAGCGATGGCGCTGTTTGGCGAGAAATACGGTGAAAGAGTTCGCACCATCACAATTGACGAGGACCACCAGCTTTCTTACGAGCTTTGTGGCGGAACGCACGTGGAAAATACGGGCGAGATTGGCACTTTTATCATCACCAGCGAAGGCAGCGCAGCAGCCGGGATCAGACGCATCGAAGCAGTGACAGGGCATGGCGCTTATGAATTGATTCGGGGAAGAAACCGTTTATTAAGGCGGGCAGCCAAACTGACCAATTCATCGGTAGAAGAAGTAGTAACCAAAATTTCTCTGCTGCAAGATGGACTGGAATCTCTACGAAACGAACTGCATGACGTACGGCAGAAGTGGGCAAAAGCCGAGTTTGATGAAATGTTGACGCACGTCACTCGGATACAGGACACTCCAGTGCTTTCGGTTTTTCTGAAAGGCGCTGATCTCGAGAGTATGCGCCAAATGGCGGATATTTTTAGAAACAGGTTTCCGTCAGGGATCGTTGTAATTGGTTCGATTGTGAATGAAAAGCCGATGATTATCTGCGCTGTGACAGATGATTTAGTGAAGCGGGGACTGCACGCAGGTGATATTGTTCGACATGCCGCAGAAATTGTCGGTGGGAACGGTGGAGGGAAGCCAGGTTTGGCACAGGCTGGAGGCAAAGACGCAGCCAAAATACCTGAAGCACTTGAAAGTGTGATGGTGTTGATCAGAGAAAAACTTCTGTAAATCAATAGTAAAGACAGTGTAAAACAAAACTCCCTTTTGCGTAAAGAAAAGGGAGTTTTTTATGAGCGAGTGAGTGATTACTCTGCTTGCGGCAGCCAGCAGCAAAGAACCAATTCTTTGGCAGCCTTGACCTCGTCCAGTCTGCCGATGGGTGTTGTATGCGGCGCTTCTTTGAGCAGCTCAGGATTGGTGTGCGCCTCTTCAGCAATCTTCAACATGGCATCGGCAAAAGCATCCAAAGTTTGTTTGCTCTCCGATTCTGTGGGTTCTATCATCAATGCTTCATGCACGATGAGCGGAAAATAATTTGTTGGCGGGTGGAACCCATAATCCATCAAGCGCTTGGCGATATCGAGCGCATGCACTCCAGGTGCATCTTCCCAAACTCCTTCAACTACAAATTCATGCATACAGGCACGTTTGTAAGGCAGTGTGTACTTATCACGCATCAGAGAAAGCAAGTAGTTGGCATTTAGAACGGCGTATTCAGCGATTTTTCGCAAACCTTCCGGCCCATGCATGCGGATATAAGTATATGCACGAATCAGCATACCGAACTGGCCATTGAAAGATTTAACTCGGCCAATCGTCTTTGCCGGGTTGATCAAGCCGTACAGCGGAGCGAGGTCGTCGGTGGCTTCTTCGATTATTTCAACCACTGGCGCAGGGAGAAATTCAGCCAATTGAGCAGTTACGGCAACCGGGCCGGAGCCAGGGCCTCCGCCTCCGTGAGGGGTTGAAAATGTTTTATGAAGGTTGAAATGCATAACATCAAAGCCAAGGTCGCCCGGACGCGCGATACCAAGTAAAGCGTTCAGATTGGCGCCGTCTCCATAGACGAGTCCACCGGCTTTGTGAACGATTTCGTTCACGGCGACGACGTTTTCATCGAACAAGCCCAGCGTGTTGGGGTTGGTGAGCATCAGCCCGGCGATGGTGTCGTCGCAGATGGATCGCAGACTTTCAAGGTCAACGTTTCCGCGCGCATCTGACGGCAAAGGGACGACTTCATAGCCAATCATTGCAGAAGTGGC
>JAGOVY010000138.1 GCA_018060515.1 Anaerolineaceae bacterium
GCTGCAAAGTCAATCATACGCTCCATAGCGTGAATGCCTTCTGAGCGGCCAGCGCCGCGTACGGGGGTTACAACCATCTGGTTGGTAAAGACCATGCGGATTTCTGTGTAAAAATTCGGTACGCGGCAATTGCTCACTGTGTGGGTTTGTGTATTTAGCGGTACCGTCATGCCATAAGAGTCATATGCACCGGTATTGTGGTAGAAGATGTCTTTGAAGCCGAGGATGGTGCCATCCTTCTTAAGGGCAATTTCGCAATGATGCACCTGGTCGCGTTCAGAGGTAGTAGCGAGGAAGTTCTCGCGCCTGTCTTCGAGCCACTTAATCGGTCGTTTCAGTTTTTTCGAAATCCAGGGCAACAAAACATCATCAGCCTGCGAACTCATCACTTTGGGTCCGAATCCACCGCCAATGAAGGGGGTAATCACCCTTACCTGGCTTTCTGCCAGCCCAAGCGAACGCGAAATGGACCCACGGATGGTGAGCGGTGATTGAGTGGTTGCCCAAACAGTCAGATCCTGATTGCGCTCATCCCAACTCACGACAAAGCCACGGTTTTCCATGGCTCCGCCTGCCACATGCTCAATGAGCATTCGCCTGGCAACAACCACATCCGCCTGTTTTTTCGCTTCTTCATAATTTCCAGATTCCTGCTTCACCAGTGCTGCCATGTTGGTGCCCAGGTCTTCATGCACCAAGACTGATTTGTCTTCCCAGCCTTTTTCAAGGTCAACAACAGCCGGCAGAGGGTCGACATCCAGAATGATGTCATCAAAAGCATCTTCGGCGATGTAGCGTGATTCAGCAATCACAACCGCCAGCGGTTCACCCGAAAAGCGAATCATATCTTTAGCCAGGGGTACCAGCGTGCGGGCATTAAACTGAGCTCCGGGGATCGCTGTTGGCGGCGGCACTTGTAGAGGACCGGGCTTCCAATGGTCGCCAAAATCTTCTGCGGTATAGATTGCCACCACGCCGGGGCGCTTGCGGGCTTCACTCACATCGAGGTTGAGGATCTTTGCATGAGCATAGTCGCTGCGCAGAAAAGCAGCATGCAGCATTCCTGGAAGTTCAATATCATCAATGAACTTCGCATTGCCGGTCAACAGAGTTCGATCTTCAAGCCTTTTTATTGGTTTTCCGAAATATTTTTCAGTCACACTTCACCTCGCTTCACTTTTTCTGAGACATCTTCTCAGCGGCATCTTGTGCAGCTTCGACGATCTTCTCATACCCTGTGCACCGGCAGATGTTTCCATCAATCGCCTCGCGGATTTCATCTTCCGTGGGATTGGGATTTTCTTCCAGGAAAGGAACGAGAGTCATCAGGAATCCTGGAGTGCAGAACCCACATTGCAGCGCGTGTTTATCGGTGAAAGATTGCTGCAGCGGGTGCAGGTTCTCAGGCGTGCCCAACGATTCCACAGTAGACAGTGTGTGCCCATCAGCCTGCACTGCGAAAATCAGGCAAGAGCGGATGGCTTCGCCATCAAAGAGAATCGTACAGGCGCCACAGATACCATGTTCACAGCCAACATGAGTTCCCATTAATCCAAGGTCGTGCCGCAAGAAATCGCTCAGCAATAACCTGGCTTCAACCTCACGTTGATAAACTTGGCCATTCACAGTTACGGTAATTGGAAAGAGTTGGCTCATGTTATCCTCCTTTTTGTGCGCGTTCGAAGGCTTCGGTAAGTGAGCGAACAACCAACACGCGGGTGATGCTGCGGCGATAATCGGCGCTGGCGTGCAAGTCAGTTGCCGGATCAATCTCATCTTGTACAGCGGCTTCAGCTACCGCTTCAATGGCTTCTTTGGTCGGTTTATTCCCGACGAGGATTTCTGCGGCTTTTTGTGAGAGAATGGGTACTTCAGCCACACTCATCAGCACCATATTTACATCCTTGCAGCGGTCTTCTTCATCCAAAGTGACAATGGAGGCAACTGCTGATTGGGCGTATCCGCCGCTTTGCCGCGAGACCTGTACGTACTTGCTGCCTGTGCGGGGCGGGAGCGGTTTAATGACCAGTTCTGCCAGCATTTCATGCGGCTCGATCACAGTCATAAAAGGTCCGATAATCAAATCAGGTGCATCCACCCAGCGGTCTTCTCCCTTGCCTTTAATGAGGGCTTGCATATTCATCACCATCGAAATGCTCGGAAGCTGCCCTGCAGGGTCGGCGTGGGCGATAGCGCCGCCAAACGTACCCCGACGGCGAATTTGTGGATGGGCTATGTATTTTATAACCTCGATGAGCAAGGGGAAACGCTTGGCAACTTCTTCACTATGTTCCACAGTACTGACTCGAGTCATAGTGCCAATTGCCAAACCACCCTCAGCAGTTGGTTTGATGTATGAAAGGTCTGAAACGTTGTTTAAATCCACCAATGCGCTGGGTCTTGCCATGCGAAAATTCATCGCCGGGATAAGGCTTTGTCCACCAGCCAGAACCTTGCCATCATAACCAAGTTCCGCCAGTGTATCCAGTGCCTGTTCAACACTGGAAGGTGCATAATAATCAAAACTAACTGGCTTCATTAATAGCGACCTCCTGTCTAAATTTGAAATCAAAATCCTGATTATTGGTAATTGGATTTTACAGGAAAATGAAGACGTGCTGCTTGTTTAATAAACCCGCAGGGGATAAAACCCCTGCGGGTGAACTGATGTATGTTTATTCTTTGAAAGCCACGAAACGGCCCCACATTGATTCAGCTTCCATTGCTTTTTGCAGGTAGCAGCCGATGTAGTAGCGGCCGCTCTTAGCGGTTGCAAGCTGACCAGCCAGATTTTCTGCGTGCACAATGGTATGCGGGAAGAGGTTAAGGTGCATATCCTGATAGAATTCCTTCAGCGGATAAAGTGCATCCCAATCTTTTCCGAAATCTTTGATGAGTTTGGCATTGGCTTCTGCGAAGGTTTTTGGGTGCCAGATGCGCATGATGGTGTTCATTGGGTGGTCAGCCGAAACCGCATCCACACCAATCCACTTGATTTTCTTCTCAATCGCCCAATGGGAGAAGTCAGGAGAAGGACCTGGGTGTTTTACCATATAGCGAAATTCGTCAGAATCCTTGCTGACCCAGCCGAACTTATTCCAGCCGGTCTTGATAATCAGGATGTCGCCTTCGCGTACTTCAACCTGATCCATAATCATTTGAGGGGTGTATACGCTTGCATCGGAGACGAGTTCTGAAATGTCAGCGATCACGCCAGGTCCAACCCACTCTTCCAGGGGTACCTGGCCGATTGTGCGTCCATTGGGGAAGAAGTGTTTTTCTCCATCCATGTGCGTGGCAAGGTGAATGCTTGCATTGCAGATGGAACCGTTGCGCCCCATGCCAAAGTATTGACCACCAACACGTTTGGTATAGGTAACCGAAAGCGGAACGTAGTTGAGCCATTGCGGTGTTTGTACACTGAAAGGCACAGTCATATCAATCATTTCAGATTTCTTCATTGCATGGAAGAAATCATCCTCTTCCATTCCTTCAGGTGCAGTCCAGGCAAAAACACGGCTCCAGGCGGTTTCAACTTCCATGTACGGAATCGGCATGATGCAAATCCAGGCACGCTTGTTATTCAATTTGTCGATTTCACCCACAATTGCTTCTGTTAAGAGCAGGTGTTTCTTAGGCATATCGAGGTGGGTGAGCTGGTAATACTCTCCCTGCGGGAAGGTTTCATCCCAGGTCTTGCCGGTTTCTTTTTTGAGTTTTTCTTCTGCCAGTTTAAAGTGGTCTTCGTGCCAGCGGCGGATGGGGGTGTTCATGGGGTGTTCGGC